>CASFHJ010000251.1 GCA_949294425.1 uncultured Campylobacter sp. | reverse complement strand
ATACTCTATGTCAAAGGCTTTGCTTACTGCTTCATAAGTGCAAAATCCATTATAAGTATTTACACCCTCAAGCAAGGCTTCATCGCTTAAAGCAGCCTCTTTAAAGCCCTTGTTGGCTATACTAAGCCCGTAAGATAAGGTAGTATCAGTTAATGCTAGTGTAGAGGTTTTAGCAACGCAGCCCGGCATGTTAGCAACGCAGTAATGCAAGATAGAATCCACCTCGTATATAGGCTCATCATGAGTGGTAGCTTTAGAGGTAGCAAAGCAACCCCCTTGATCTATGGCAACGTCTACTAATATGGAGGATTTTTTCATAGAGCTTAGATCCTCTCTTCTTATAACCTTTGGAGCCTTCGCACCCGGTATTAAGACAGCTCCTATAACAGCGTCAGCATTTTGTATTAAATTTAATAAATTTGCCCTTGAGCTATAGTAGGTATGCACTTTCATATTAAAAATTTGATCTATGTAAGAAAGCCTTTGAGTGTTTATATCCAAAATACTTACATCAGCACCAACTCCAAGTGCTATTTGAGCAGCATTTATACCCACAACTCCACCACCTATTATCACAACCTTACCCTTTGCAACTCCGGGTATACCACTTAAGAGTATGCCATTTCCTCCGTAGGTTTTTTGACTATATTTTGCGGCTTCAAGCACAGCCAAGCGACCAGCTATCATAGACATAGGTGCAAGGCAGGGCAAGGAATTACCAAGCTTTATAGTTTCATAAGCTATAGAAGCAATCTTTTTTTCAAGCAAGATCTTAGTTAATTTCTCATCTGCTGCTAGATGAAGATAGGTGTAAAGAATTTGGTTTTCTTTAAGATACTCATATTCCTCTTCTAGTGGTTCTTTTACCTTAATAATCATATCAGATTTTTCAAAAAGTTCCTTTTTTGAAAGAATCGTTGCCCCATTTTTTTCATAATCCTCATTTAAAAAGCCTATTGCTTCTCCAGCCTTATCTTCTATAAAGACCTTATGTCCAGCGTCTACGTATTCTCTTACATTGCTAGGCGTTAGTCCAACTCTATACTCATGCCTTTTTATCTCTTTGGCACAACCTATATTCATATATCCTCCTATTTGAAAATTCCATTATAAAATATTATCACAATTATAATAGGCACTATAAATTTAACATAGAAAAACCATATATTTATCACTTTTTTATTAGAAAAGCCGTTAGAAAGCTCTTTTTTTGCGTCTTCTTTTAATACCCAGCCCACAAAGATCGAGGCTAAGAGTGCGGTTAAAACAAAGAATATATTTCCGCTTATAAAATCAAAGGCATCAAAGATATTTTTACCTAAAATTCTTAGCTCTCTTAAAGAGCCATAAGCCAAGATACAAGGTAAATTTCCAAGCAAAAATGTTACAAATAAAACCCAAAAAGTAGCCTTTTTTCTGCTTAACTTTAATTTTTCTTGCATTGTTGTAACTAAAGGCTCATAAAGGGTTATAGAGGTTGTAAATGCCGCTACTAACAAAAGAGTAAAAAAGGTTAGAGCAACCAAAGAGCCAAAGTGCATTTTTGAAAATACTATAGGCAAAACCTCAAAGACAAGTCTAGGACCAGAATCTGGCTCAAGTCCAAAGGTAAATAATGAAGGAAAGATCATGAAACCTGCTAAAATAGCTACTATGGTATTTATCGTAGCAGTTAAGAGTGCCGTTTTTACCATATTTTCTTGCTTATTTAAAAAAGATGAGAGGGTTATCATAACAGCAAAGCCCAAAGAAAGAGCAAAGAAAACCTGTCCTAAAACCGCTATAAAAAGACCGGCATTTATCTTGTTAAAATCAGGATAAAGATAAAACTTAATCCCCTCACTAGCACCCTCTAGTGTGATATTTCTTAGGACAACTCCTATCAAGCAGATAAATAAAAGAGGCATTAAAAATCTCATAGCCTTTTCTATACCATCAGAAATCCCTCTAACTAAAACAAGATAGTTTAAAGCAACGAAGATTATTGTGTAAAAACTTATCATTAGCGGGTTGTATTCTATATTTTCTTTGTAGAATTCCTGTGTGGCTTGTTTTGTTATCTCGGTTGAAAGGTCTAAATTTCCAAAAATAATGTTAAATATATAAGTAAATACCCAGCCTCCTAAGACCATATAATAAGCTATAATACCATAAGCGCCCAAAAGCCCCATCACGCCAACTATCTTCCAAAATTTAGAAAAATTCTTTCTTTGATATTTTGGATCATAAGCATCAAGTGCATTTTTATGCGCTCTTCTACCTATAACATTCTCAGCTAAGATCATAGGTATGCCTATAACAAACATGGCTATTATAAAGACTAAGACGTAAGCACCGCCCCCGTTTTCGCCTACCAAGTAAGGAAAACGCCAAGTAGCTCCAAAGCCTATGGTTGCACCAGATGTAACTAAGATATAGCTTAGTGTATTTGAAAAGGTATGTCTCATAAACTTCCTTTTTTTTTTGTTTTGATTTTATAACACATCAAAAAAAAAAAAGCATGATCGATAAAAAAATAATTTTTTATATTTCATATGTGTAAAAAAGTTACATATATTTTTTACTTTTACCTAGGTAAGCAAAAAAGTAAAAGACAAAAAATTCAAAAGTTCAAGCTAGAGGCTTATTAGCAATGTTTTTTAAAAATTTTTATAAGGTATCTTTTTTATTATTTCAATTATTTTTTATCTTTAACTTGTTAGAATCTATAAATTTTTACAAAAGGGCTTAATATGCTTAGCAATGATGAATTAAAACTTCTCTTAGAGCAAAGACTTAGGGATTTGGAAAATTCTCCTTTTAAGGACGAAAAATTTATACAAGAAAAAAGTGTTGCAAATATACTTAAAATTTTGTCATTGCCAAGTGATTTTTTAGAGCCTGCAAAAAGGGTTTTTGAGCTTAGTCCTACACAAAAGGTTGTATGGCTTCACTTAGCAGAATGCACCGGTTGTTCTGAGAGTTTATTTAGAACTGATAATCCTGACTTGATAGAATTTAGCTTTGATTACATATCTCTTCATTATCACGAAACCTTGATGAATGCATCTGGTTGGCAAGCAGAGGATTGTTTAGACGAGCTTTTGGACTCTAATGAGGATTTTATACTAGCAGTTGAAGGCGGGGTTTATGCTATAGATACCTTTTTTTTAAGCATAGGTGCAAGGGGCGAGAGTGGATACGATCTTTTACAAAGACTTGCTAAAAAGGCTTCTACTATCTTTGCTGTAGGCACTTGCTCGTCTTATGGAGGTATACAAGCTGCAAATCCAAATCCTAGTAAGTGTTGCTCTGTGGCTGAGGTTTTGGATAAAAGAGTGGTTCATATACCCGGCTGTCCTCCAAGTGATGTAAATATAGTGGCTAATCTAGCATTTTACTCGCTTTTTAAAGTAGAGCCAAATTTAGATGAGAGAAATAGACCAAAATGGGCTTATGGCAAGTGTTTGCACGATATGTGCGAGAGAAAGGCTAAATTTGAAAGCGGGATTTTTGCTCAAAAATTTGATGATGATTTGGCTAAAAACGGGGCTTGTTTGTTTAAGGTTGGTTGCAAGGGACCTTACACTTATAATAACTGCCCTAAGATTAAATTTAATTCAAAAACTTCTTGGCCTGTTCAAGCAGGACATGGCTGCATGGCTTGCTCTGAGCCTGATTTTTGGGACGAGTTTGGATTTTATGAAAGTGCCATGAGTAATGACAAGGCTTATACTAATCACTCCTTTAATGCCCTAAACATAAAAGAATTAAAAGAAAATTCTAGCTTAGATGAGGATAAAATTTTACTTTCCTTTGATGAGGATTTAAGAATTTTATATAAGGAAGGGTCTAGTGAGTTAAATTTTTTAAATTTAAGCTTTGAAAGCAATGTAAAGCTTATCTTACAGGGCTTAGCTAAGAACAAAATGGGTGCTAGTTTAGTTGAAAATTATAAAAAAGATTTCAAGAAAAATTATGAGTTCATACAGGATAATTACGATGATGTATCTAGAACAAGCTCTGATATAAGGAATTTTTTTTCTTACATATATACTTTGGCAAAGGGAGAGTTTTTAAAAGATAGTAAGGATTTTTTTGAGTATGCTAGTGCTTATAAATTTAAGCATGTAAGCCCTTTTGATATGAAACTTTCTTTAAAAGATGAGGAGATTAAGCTAGATTTATCAAAATCTATGCGTATGCCGCTTATTTATCTTTGCGGTGGGCTTGATTTGGAGGCATTAGCTTTTTCTTTTTCCAAGGAGCTTTGCAAGAATCTTAATGAAGCCCTAGGCTTTTTGTGCGAGAAAAGAAGTAAGCAAAGAGCCTTTCACGCTGCTTCTGATTTTATGCACCCATTCTTGCATAGCCATTTTTAGCCTATCTTTGGGCTTGCACTGCTTTATTATGGTCTTTTATATTTGTAGTAAAGATGTGTTTGCCCGTGCTTTTGTCTCTCATGAAGTATAAAAAATTTGTCTTTGCTGGAAATATGGCAGCCCTTATTGCTTGTAAGGATACATTGCAAACGGCTTCCTTTGGTAAGCCCTCGTATTTATAGGTGTTGTAAAAGCTATCATCGTTTCTTATGCGTTCTGGACTTATTTTTATGTGAGAGTATTCCCCGTAGTTTAATGTCCCATCCATTTGAAGTTTCATTCCTATCTTAAGTCTATTATAAATGACTGAGGCTACTATTGGCATTTCATCATTTGAAGCAGCTTCCTTTTGTATAACAGAGGCTATGATGATGTAATCATGCCATTTTTTTTCATTATATGTGCCAAAAATTTTTTGTGAAGCCTCTTTGAAAGCGTTTTGAGAATAGCTTAAAAGCAGCTCTATTAAAAAGCTTTCCTTTATACCCTTTGGTATACTATAAGTTTCTGGATAAAACATGCCTTCAGCATATTTGGCTTGTTTTTTATACTCTTTCACTAGGATTTCTTCGCTTAAATTTAAATTTTTAGCTAAGTCTTTTAAAAAGATGGCTGTTGTTTCACCGGGTATTAAGGTTATCTTTTCTAGAGCTGCTTTTGCTGTAGTTACTCTGTGTAAAAAGTCTATCTTACTAAGTTTTTCTGAGTTTAAATTTATCCAACCAGCCTGAGGATAGCCTAGAAATCTTATTACAATCTCATCTATTTTGCTCATTTTATTATTATTTTTGTTTAAATCAGCTATAATTTTACTAACAGAGCCTTGAGGTATATATACAACCGAGTTTGTATTAATCGGTATCAACAGATAGTAGAGTAAAGAAAAGACAAAGATTATGAACAAATCACATAGCTTAAAAAAAAGACTTATATATTTTTTATTATTTTTACTCATCATCTTTGCTCTTCCTTTCATAGTTTTAAAAATAGGTTTTAGCATACCAGTACTTGAAAGTAAAAAAATCTCCGTAGAGCAATTATATATAAAATTAGATAAGAAAATAATAATAAGAGCCAAAAAGCTAAGCTTCCTGCAGGATATAGAGCAAAAAAATAGCGAAAATTTTGCCAAAGATTTGCTTTTTTATGTGGAAAAACTTGATTTATTTTTTACCTTTTTTGAAGAAGTTTCTGTAGAAAATGTGGAATTTTTGGGATATAAATTTAGACTTTTATTTACTAAAGAGGAGCTTTTATTAGAAGATGATAGTTTTTTACTAAAATTTTCTATAAGGCAAGAGCAAAACAACATACTAGCTAATGTTAATGAATTTAGATTTAAAGACCATAATATAAGCACTTCCTCATCTTTGTTAGTAAAAACAGATGAAAATTCTTACGATATGAATGGTAGCATAAGCTCTGATTTGGTGTCTTTTGAATATTTTTTTGCTGTTTCTGACAAAGAACTTTCTTTTTATATCACAGATCTTTACTCAGAAAGGATAAAAGAGCTTTTTTCAACCATATCATCTTATGTCGATTTAGATAAGGATTTGCTTGAATGGCTAAGTGCTAAGGCTGTGGCTAGGCAGTATTATGTAGATAATTTTAAGATAGTTTTAAGCAAAAAATTACTCTTAGGCTATGATATAAAGCATTTAGAAGCCAAAGCTAGGGTTAAAGATTTTAACTTGCTTTTAAACGAGGGTGTAGATAGCATTTTAATACCTAATTTAGACTTAAATTTAAGCAAAGAAAGGCTTGATTTTTATTTCGAAAAAGCCTCTTTTAATGCGAAAGATATAAGCTCTAGCAAGGTTTTTATATATGATATAACAGATCCTAAAAAGGCTGGAATTTCACTTAGAATTTTATCAAATGAGCTTAGCTTAAATAAAGCTTTACACAGGCTTTTGCAAAGCTATGATATAAGACTGCCTTTTTCTCAGCATTCAGGCTTTGTGCGTACCGATTTTTCCATAAAGATACCATTTCAAGCAGATAAAAAGATAAATTATAGTGCCAAATTTAGTTTAAGGTCTGTGCAAAGTGATTTGCTTAATTTCTTTGTAAAAGAGGGTATGCTTTTCATAGATAACAATAAAATAAGCTTAAAAAATTTCTTAGTATCAAATTCTTTTTTAAATGCCTCTTTTGACGCTAGGTTAGATAGCACAAGACAGGAAGGCTTTTTTGATGTGAATGTGCAAAATTTGCATTTTGATGAGATCTTGGATATGAGAGATAAAAATTTAAGCCTTGCTTTAAGGTATAAAAATGGGGTATTTTTGGATATAAAGGATTTCAATCTTAGCTTAGATCTTAGCAAGGGCATAGAATTTACAAATTCTAATATGATAGCTCTTAAGCCTTATTCTCCTTTGCTTAAAAATTTTAATATAAGCAATATAGAAAACTTTTGGCTTAAAAGTAGCGATTTTAAAGACTTTGACATATCGTTAGAGGGACTTAGCTTTGCAAATAAAAATATATACGCAAAGGATAGTTTTTACATAAAAAAAATAAATGATGATATAAGCATAAACAACAAAGACAAAAGCTTGGAAGCTAAATTAGCTAAAAATGATATAAATATAAGACTTGATAATTTTTCCTTTATTTTAGATGATATTAATAGCTCTTATAATAAGGATATATCTTACAATATAAAGGCTCAAGGCAAGGATATAGGACTTTTATTTTCTGATTTTAACAAAAGCCTTAGTTTTGATAATGCAAATTTATATCTATCCCAGTCTAAACTAAGATTAAACGCTCAAAAAGCTAGCTCAAGTTTTTATCTTGATAAAGATAAGGATAAAATTTATCTTTCTATAAATGGGGTGAATGATAGAATTTTAAATGATTTTTTTGCAAAAGAATACTTTAAAAGCGGGACTTTTTTTCTTTTGATGGAGGGTAAAAATTTTGATGATTTAAACGGAACCATAAGCATAAGAAAAACCTATATAAAAGATCTCAAATTTCAAAATCAGCTCATGAGCTTCATAGATACTGTGCCAAGTTTGCTTTTGTTTAAAACGCCAACCTTTAACAATGAAGGACTTGATGTGCAAAATGGAGCAATCATCTTTGATAAAAAGTATAAAAAAATAAATATAAAAACCCTAGCACTTGATGGAGATACGGTTGATATACTGGGTGTGGGGGATATAAATTTAAAAGATGATTCTATAAACATGAAGTTAGAGCTTAAAATTTTAAAATCAGCCTCGCAAATTATCGCTAACATACCTATTATAAATCAGGTTATATTAGGAAAGGACCGCGATATATCAACCTCTATCTTAGTAGATGGTAGTATAAATGATCCTAAATTTCACACTCAGATGGTAAAAGAAACCCTAAAACTTCCCTTTGATCTTATAAAAAATATAATAGAAATTCCCTCCACTTGGTTTAATTAGCTTCTTATTGTTACATAATTAAATTTAAGTTTTAAATTTTTAGTCAAAAAGCTTAAATATTTTTCTTTTTGTGTATAATACTAGAGTTAGAAAAAACACAAGGAAGTTATTATGACTTACACGCTTACAGATGAATCTCCCGCTCTAGCAACTTACTCATTTTTACCCATAGTAAGAGCCTTTTTAAAAAGAGCAAACATAAGTGTTAAAACCGCTGATATATCTCTTGCCGGTAGAATACTGGCTAACTTTTCTGAGTATTTAAAAGAAGAACAAAGATGTGAAGATGCCTTAGAAGAGCTTTCTAAGCTCGTAAATCAGCCAAATTCCGTTCTTATAAAAACTCCTAATATTTCAGCCTCTATACCCCAGCTAAAAGCTGCTATAAAGGAGCTTCAAGATAAGGGATATGCTGTGCCAAACTACTATGATGAGCCAAGCACTGATGAGCAAAGAGCCATAAATTCTAAGTATCAAAAAATTCTAGGTTCAGCTGTAAATCCTGTTTTAAGACAGGGAAATTCAGATAGAAGATGCACAAGAGCAGTTAAAGAATATGCTAAAAATAATCCTTACAAAAGTATACCCTTTGATAAAAATTCAAAGTCAAGAATTTCTTACATGAAAGATGGAGATTTTTTCTCAAATGAAAAGGCTATTTTGATAAAAAGTCCTTGTGTAGCTAGGATAGAATTTGTAGCTAAAAATGGCTCTGTAAAGCTTATGAAAGATGGTATAAAACTAGAGGAAAATGAAATTTTAGATTGCACTTTCATGGATAGTAAGAAGTTGCAAGATTTTTATGCAGAGCAAATAAAAATTTGTAAAGAAGAAGATATCTTGCTTTCTTTACATCTTAAGGCTACCATGATGAAGGTTAGCGACCCTGTTTTGTTTGGCTATTGTGTTAAGGTTTATTTTAAGGAATTATTTGATGAATTTTCTGAAGAATTTGCTAAACTTGGCATAAATGCTAATAATGGCATTTCAGAGCTTTTAAGCAAGATAGAAACTTCAAGTCTAAAAGATAAGATCTTGCAAAGATATAATGAAATTCTTAGTCAAAAAGCTGATATATCCATGGTAAATTCTGAAAAGGGCATTACAAATTTGCATGTTCCTAGCGATATTATAGTAGATGCTTCCATGCCTGCCATGCTTAAAAATGCTGCAAAAGTTTGGGATAAAAATTCCAAAGAAAAAGACACTAATGCCTTGATACCTGATAAGACTTACGCTACTATTTATGAGGCTGTTTTAGATGATATGCGTAAAAATGGAGAATTTAAGCCTAGTTCTTTAGGCTCGGTCTCAAATGTAGGTTTAATGGCAAAGAAAGCCCAAGAATACGGCTCTCATGATAAAACCTTTGTAGCTGAAGAAGACGGAGTCTTTAGGATAGTAAATGATAAAGATGAGCTTTTATTAGAGCAAAATTTAAGTAAGGGAGATATTTTTAGGGCTTGTCAGTGCAAATTTGAAGCCGTTAAAAACTGGATAGAGCTTGGACTTCAAAGAGTGAGTTTAACTGGAGATGAGGGAATTTTTTGGCTAGATGAAAAAAGAGCAAGCGATAAGATAATGATAAGCCTTGTAAAAGATTTGCTAAAGGATAATGCTAATGTAAAAATTCTAAGCCCTAAAGAAGCTTGCTTAAGAAGTTTAGAGCTAATACGTCAGGGAAAGAATGTTATAAGCATTACCGGAAATGTTTTAAGGGATTATCTAACTGATTTATTCCCTATATTAGAGCTTGGAACTAGTGCAAAAATGCTTTCAGTAGTGCCTATGTTAAATGGAGGTGCTATGTTTGAAACAGGTGCCGGTGGCTCTGCACCAAAGCAAGTAGAGCAATTAGTTAAAGAAAATCATCTTCGTTGGGATAGCTTGGGCGAGTTTTTAGCTCTTCAGGCTTCCTTAGAATTTTTTGCAAATAAAAACTCAAGTTTAAAGGCTAGAGTTTTGGCTGAGTGTTTAGATGAGGCTATAGGTCAGTGGCTTGAAAATAATAAGGCTCCTTCTAGAAAGGTAAAAGAAGGAGACAATAGAACTTCTCATTTTTATCTCGCCTTATACTGGGCAAATGAGCTTGCTAGACAGGCAAATGAAAAGGAATTACAAGTTATATTTAAGGATATTGCCCTAGAATTAAGCTCAAATGAGGATAAAATTTATAAGGAATTTATAGACGCTCAAGGCTTTAGTGTTGATTTGGGAGGGTATTATAAATTTGATGATAAAAAGGCAGAAGCTGTTATGAGACCTAGTGCCACCTTTAATGCTGTTATAGCAAAGATTTATGACTTATGAAAATAAGCATTATTGGAGCTGGAAATGTCGGCATAAGCGTAGCTTACGCTTTAATACTTAGGGAGCTAGTAAAAGAGCTAGTCTTGGTTGATAGAAACGAGGACCTGCTTTTAGCTAGGGACTTGGAGTTGGGACAGAGTATAGCTGCTTTGAATTTAGATATTAGGCTTGTTTGCACCAGTGAGTATAAATTTTGCGAAAAAAGCGATATGATTATCTTTTGTGCTGGTGCGAAAAGAAAAGATGGGCAAAGCAGAGATGAGCTTTTGCAGATAAATACCAATATCATGCTAGATTGCACCAAGGCTCTTAAAGCTTACGTAGAGGATCCGCTTTTTGTAATACTCACAAATCCCGTTGATTTTCTACTTAACAAACTATATGAAAGCAATATTTTTAATCCTAAAAAGATAATAGCCATGGCAGGAGCCTTAGATAATGCTAGATTTAAGTATGAGTTGGCTAAGAAATTTGATTGTAAAACTTCAGAAATAGACACTAAGTTAATGGGTTTTCATAATGATGATATGTTGCTTTTAAAATCTCATTCAAGTTATAAAAATCAAAAATTAACAGATATATTAAATAAAGATGCCTTAGATGAGATAGAAAATGAGGTAAAAACAGGAGGGGCTAAGGTTATAAAATACTTAAAGACTTCAGCTTATCTTGCACCAGCTGCGGCTTGTGTGCGTATGGTAGAAGCTATAAGAACTGGTGAATTTTTACCAATGAGTGTTATTTTAAATGGTGAATTCGGGATAAATGGCAAAGCCTTTGGCGTTTTAGCAAGGCTAAGTTTAGATGGTGTTTTAGAGCTTTGTAATCTAGCTTTAGACGAGGAAGAAAGTTCAAAACTTGAGCTTTCTTTGAAGAAATATAATTATTATAATAAATAAAGGATATTAAATGAGTATGGTTGCTCCTAAGGATACCCCTGTTTGGGTAGATGAAAGTAGGTGTAAAGCCTGTAATATCTGCGTTAGCTACTGCCCTGCTGGAGTTTTAGCTATGAGAGATGAAAAAAGTGCTGTTTTAGGACAGATGATAGAGGTTGTTAACCCTGATTCTTGTATAGGCTGTAGCGAGTGTGAGGTGCATTGTCCTGATTTTGCTATTATGGTTGCAACAAGAGCTGAATTTAAATTTGCTAAACTAACCCCGGAAGCAAAGCAAAGAGCTGAGGCTATAAAACAAAATAAATACAAAAAGGTAGGTGCTTAATGAGAGAGCTAATAGCAACAGGCAATACCTTAGTAGCTAAGGCAGCCATAGAGTGTGGCTGTAGATTTTTTGGTGGTTATCCTATAACTCCTAGCTCTGAAATAGCACATGAGCTTTCAAAATTACTTCCGGCAAATGATGGCACTTTTATACAAATGGAAGATGAAATTTCTGGCATAAGCGTTAGCATAGGTGCTGCTATGAGTGGGGTAAAAGCTATGACCGCTAGTTCTGGTCCTGGAATTTCCTTAAAATCAGAGCAAATTGGTTATGCTTTTATAGCTGAAATTCCTCTTGTTATAGCAAATGTTATGAGAGGAGGTCCTTCAACTGGGCTTCCAACTCGTGTGGCACAGGGAGATTTGTTTCAGGCAAAGTCCCCAACTCATGGTGATTTTGCAAGTATAGCCTTAGCTCCTGCTTCTTTGGAAGAGTCCTATACAGAAACCATAAGAGCTTTTAATCTAGCAGAAAAGCTTATGACTCCCGTTTTTTTGCTACTTGATGAGACCATAGGACATATGAATGGTAAGGCTAATATTCCAGATGTAAATGAGCTTGAAATCATAAATAGAGCTAAATTTAGTGGAGATAAAAAAGATTATAAGCCTTATGCTTGTGGGGATAATGAACCAGCTGTTTTAAATCCATTTTTCACAGGTTATCGCTATCATATAACAGGGCTTCATCATGGAGATATAGGCTTTCCAACTGAGGATGGCGATATAGTTAAGAAAAATATGCAAAGATTATTTGGCAAGATTAGAACTAGAGTAGATGAGATATGTAAATACGAAGAGTATATGCTAGATGATGCGGATATTCTTATAGTAGCTTATGGTAGCGTTTCAAGAGCTTCAAAAGACGCTATTTTAAGATTAAGAGAACAGGGCATTAAGGTTGGGCTTTTTAGACCTATAACACTTTATCCTATAAATGATAAAAAGATAGCAGAAGTGGTAAATAGCTTTAAAAAAGTTTTGATTTGCGAGTTAAATATGGGACAATACCTAGAAGAAATTCAAAGGGTTTGCAAAAGAGATGATTTTGCTACCTTGCTAAGAGCAAATGGTAGACCTTTGACTCCTAGTGAGATTATGGCTAAGGTAAAGGAGATGATATAAATGGCTTTTGATTATGATGAATACTTACGTGTAGATAAGATGCCTACACAATGGTGCTGGGGCTGTGGAGATGGAGTTGTTTTAAAATGTATTATTAGAGCGGTTCAAAAAACAGGCTGGAACATGGACGATGTTTGCTTAGTCTCTGGTATAGGTTGTAGCGGCAGAATGAGTTCTTATGTAAATTGCAACACCGTTCACACCACTCATGGTAGAGCCATAGCTTACGCAACTGGTATAAAGTTAGCAAATCCTAGCAAAAAGGTTATAGTAGTAAGCGGAGACGGAGATACCCTTGCCATAGGTGGAAACCATACTATACACGGCTGTAGGAGAAATGTCGATCTAACCCATATAGTTATAAATAACTTCATATACGGACTTACAAATTCACAAACCTCACCGACAACCCCGCAAGGTTTTTACACTGTTACAGCTCAACAAGGTAGCATAGATCCAAATTTTGATGCCTGTGAGCTTACAAAAGCAGCTGGAGCTTCCTTTGTAGCTAGGGGAAATGTTATAGAAGCTGCCAAGCTTGAAAATTTAATTTACAAGGCTCTTTTACATAATGGCTATAGCTTTATAGATGTTTTTTCAAATTGCCACATAAATTTAGGTCGCAAAAATAAAATGGGAGAAGCCACTTCCATGCTAGAGTGGATTAAATCCCTTGTAGTAGACAAGGCAAAATACGATAAACTAAGCGATGAGGAAAGACTTGGTAAATTTCCTACAGGTATTTTGCATCAAGATGAAGATAAGGCTGACTATTGTCATGCTTATGAGGAAGTAAGAAGAGCT
>CASFHJ010000250.1 GCA_949294425.1 uncultured Campylobacter sp. | reverse complement strand
TTTATACTAGCTGGTGGAATAGGGCTTGATAATATAAACGAGGCTTTAAAAACAGGTGCTTTTGTCTTGGATATAAATTCAAAAGTTGAAAATGAAAAGCTTTTAAAAGATGTAAAGCTCATAAAACAGATAATTCAAAGGGTAAAAGATGAATAGATATTATGCAGAATTTGGAGGACAATTTGTCCCAGAAACAGGGGTAAGTGCTTTAAAAGAACTTGAAAAAGCCTTTCAAAAAATAGCCTTTCAAAGGGATTTTAAAAACGAGTTGAAATATCTTTTAAGGGATTATGTCGGTAGAAAGACCCCGCTTTATTATGCTAAAAATTTAAGTAAGCACTACGGACATGAAATTTACTTAAAAAGAGAGGACTTAAACCACACAGGCGCACATAAAATAAATAATGCCATAGCTCAGGCTTTACTAGCTAAAAAAATGGGTAAAAAAAAGATAATAGCAGAAACAGGAGCAGGGCAGCACGGACTAGCCACAGCTACTGCTGCTGCACTTTTAGGGCTTGAGTGTGAAATTTTTATGGGTGAGCTTGATGTAAAAAGGCAGGAGCTTAACGTGCAAAAAATAAAACTACTAGGTGCAAAGGTAAATCCTATAAGCACAGGTTTAAAGACGCTTAAAGAAGCCACTACAGCAGCCATTCAAAGCTGGATAAATGAGATAGAAACTTGCTTTTACGTCATAGGTTCAGCTGTAGGACCCTATCCTTACCCTCAAATAGTTACACATTTTCAAAGCATTATAGGAAAAGAGACTAAAAAGCAGTTAAAAAAACTTGGAAAAAAGCCTGATTACATAATAGCTTGTGTGGGTGGAGGAAGCAATGCTATAGGTATGTTTTATGATTTTTTAAACGATAAAAGCGTTAAGCTAATAGGAGTAGAAGCAGCTGGTCTTGGCATAGACACTCCTTATCATGCAGCCACTCTTACAAAGGGAAAAACAGGCATAATACATGGTATGAAAACCATAGTCTTACAAGATGATTTTGGAAATATCTTGCCAGTTCATAGTATATCTGCTGGACTTGATTATCCCGGAGTTGGTCCAATTCATGCTTATTTACACAAGGTAAAAAGGGTAAAATATGAGGCTATAAATGATGATGAGTGCATAAATGCCCTAAAACTTCTTTGTAAATTAGAAGGCATTATACCGGCTATAGAAAGCTCTCACGCTCTTGCATACCTTGAAAAACTTTGTCCTCAATTAAAAGAAAGATCTGTAATAGTAGTAAATCTCTCAGGCAGAGGAGATAAGGATATGCACTCTGTTTTATCTTATAAAAAAGGAGAAATTTATGGTTAATTTTAAGGATCTTTATAAGGATAAGGCAAATGTTGCTTATATGGTTATGGGTTATCCAAATTTAAGTATTTGCGAGGATTTTTTAAATAGGCTTGATGAAAGCAATATAGACATAGTTGAAATAGGCATACCTTATTCAGACCCCATATCAGATGGTAAAATTATAAGTGAAGCAGCACTTAAAGCCTTAGAAAACGGCGCTGATGTGGAAAAGGTTTTTCAAAGTTTAGCTAAGATTAAGACAAAAAAAACACTAACATTTTTAGTTTATTATAATCTAATCTTTTCTTATGGCATAAAAAAATTTGTAAGAAAGTCAAAGGAGCTTGGCATAAAAGGGCTTATAGTTCCTGAGTTAATTTATGAGGAAAACGAGGAGCTTTTTAAGGAGTGTAAAAAAGAAAATATAGCTCTTATAGCCTTAGTAAGCCTTACTACAGCAAAATCAAGGATTAAAAAGATAGTATCAAGAGCCGGTGGTTTTGTATATGCTGTAGCCTCAGTAGGCATAACAGGAGGTAAAAAAGCAGAGTTAAACGCTCTTAAAAGCTTGGTTTCAAATATAAAAGAACTAAGTGATTTACCAGTTTTTGTTGGCTTTGGCGTGAAAAATGCAAAAGATGTAAAAGAATTAAAATCTTTTTGTGATGGGGTTATAGTTGGAACGGAATTTGTAAAGAGCTTTGGAAATGGCGATTTAAATGAAATTCTAGGAAAAAGCAAGGAGCTTTTTTCTTAGAATTATTTTTATTTTGTTATAATTTTAAAAATACATACAGGAGGAAAGATGCTAAAAGCCTTAGATTTATCCATAAAACATTTCTTTGAAGATATTTTAAAGCAAAATTTACATGCAGCACAAGATATAAGCGGCGAGCTTTACGGCTCATCTATAATTCTTAGCAGCAAAAGTGAGGGAGATTACGCATTTTATCTCTTTTTTCCAAAAGAAATTCTTGATAAATTTAGAGAAATTTTTTTAAAAAACCTTGTCTTAAAAGAAGATGATTTGTGCGATGTATCAAAAGAGATGGCAAATGAAATAGTAGGCTATGCAAAGGTTAAGTTAAATGAGTCAAAA
>CASFHJ010000249.1 GCA_949294425.1 uncultured Campylobacter sp. | reverse complement strand
ATAGATGAATTTTAAGCCTTATTTAAGGGTTATTACAAAGAAAAAGCAACAAGCATATTTGAGGATAATAATATATTCGATGAAAAGATTGAAATAAAAACTAATAAAGCAAAATCAAAAGAAGATGAAGAAAAAGAAAGGCTTAAAAGCCAATTTCCAGAGCTAAGAGCCTTAATTGATAGCAATCCAAACATTAGCAAAGAAAGCCTCACAAAAATCCAAAATCAAAGGAAGATAGCACAAAGCTACCAGCAAAATGAAACAAATTTAAGCTTAGAATTTAGCAAGGCTTTTTTAGCAGTGGAAATTAATGCTTAACATAAAAGTTAAGCATTAGCAGGATAGACAGAAACCTTTTTTCTATTTTTATCCTTTCTTTCAAATTTAACAAAACCATCAATCAGTGCAAATATGGTATGATCCCTTCCTATACCTACATTATTTCCTGCGTGAGTAGCTGTGCCTCTTTGACGGATTATTATATTTCCAGCTCTTACGAACTCTCCACCAAATTTCTTAACGCCTAAGCGACGACCTATAGAATCTCTATTATTTTGAGTAGAACCCTGTCCTTTTTTGTGTGCCATACTATCTCCTTAAGCCTTTATATCTTTTACTTTTACACGAGTTATTTGTCTTCTAAAGCCTCTTTTTAGCTTTGAATCTTTTCTACGTCTTTTCTTGTAAATTATGACTTTTTTCTCTTTTAAGTGTGCTAACACTTCTAAGACAACCTTTGCACCAGCTACAAATGGCGAACCTACTTTCAAGTCTCCATCACTTATAGCAAGAACCTCACTTACTTCTACAACGGACTTTAGCTCAGCTTGTAAACGATCAAGTTTTAGCTCATCGCCAATACCCGCCTTATACTGCTTACCACTATGTTTAAAAACAACATACATAATACAACCTTTCTTGGTTTTACCGCAAAGCACCACTAGGGATTTAAAAGCTCTTACGATTTTTAAAGGCTAAATCCTAGCAAAATTTTCTTAAATTTTTAATTAAATAAAAGCTTATGAGTATAAAACTTATTTTACTTTTTCATAAGCTATTTTTTAGTAGAATTTTGCCCTATTTATTAGAAAGGAAAAAAGATGTTAGAAGGTATAGTTAGAGAGAGTATCGGTAGAAAAGCCTCTAAGGCTTTGAAAAGAGATGGTTATCTAATTGCAAATATCTATGGTAAGGGCTTAGAAAATATAAACGCAGCCTTTAAGGTAAATGAGTTCATAAAAGAGCTAAGAAAAAAAGAAAAGCTTAGTTTTGATATAAAGCTTGGCTCACAGACCTTAAATGTGGTTGTGGTGGATTATCAAAAAGATCCTGTTACAAGTGAGCTTAAACACGTTGATTTAAAGGTAGCACAAAAGGGAATTGTTTCAAAATACATGATACCTATAAAGATAGTAGGCACAGCAATAGGTCTTAAAAACAAAGGCGTTTTAATCCAGTCAAAAAGAAGGGTTAAGGTAAAATGTGCAGCTGAAAATTTACCAGATTTTTTTGAGCTTGATGTAAGCAAACTTGATGTTGGAGATGCCTTACTTGTAAGAGATATAAAGGTTCCAGAGGGAGTAAGCATAGTAGATGCTGATAGGATAGCAGTTGTGGGCGTAGAAAAAGCCAGATGACCTTAGTCGTAGGACTTGGAAACATAGGAAAAGAATACGAGCTTACAAGGCACAATGTAGGCTTTATGTTGCTTGATCTTGTATTAAAAGATCTAAGCATCACAGAACTTTCAAATAAAAAATTCAAAGGAGAGCTTTACAAACATGGCTCTTCTTTACTCTTTTTAAAACCTCACACCTTTATGAATTTAAGCGGTCAAAGCGTAAGTGCGGTAAAAAATTTTTACTCTTGCTCTAGACTCATAGTATTTCATGATGATATAGATTTAAAGCTTGGATCAGTGCGTTTTAAAAAAGGTGGCAGTGCTGGAGGGCATAACGGACTTAGGAGTATAGATTCTTACTGCTCAAATGAATATGACAGAATACGCATAGGCATAGGAAAAGATGCAAATGTAAAAGACTTCGTGCTATCAAAATTTAGTAAAACAGAACTAGAAAGCTTAGATAAAATTTTAGCTCACTGCAAGGAAGCATTTTTTGCCCTTTTACAAGGCGATATAAATGAAATTTCATCTAAATTTTCACTAAGAAGCCTAAAAAGATGAGAGCCTTTGTTTTCTTTCGCTTAATAACAGAAAACTACCTAAAAAGCTTTTTCATCATCTTTGTATCATTACTTGCCTTTTTTGTGGTAACTGATCTTTTATTAAATTTTAGCGACCTGCCAGACTCTGCAAATTTGGTATTTTTATACGTGCTTTTCTTATCCTTTTCTGCTTTAAGTTACATCTTGCCAATATCCTTAGTATTTGCTATGATACTTTGCTTTTTGTCTATGCTAAGAAGTAATGAATTTGTAAGCCTTTATGCTTTGGGGCTTAGCAAAAATTTTGTTATTTTATACCCCTTTTTATGGGCTTTATTTTTTT
>CASFHJ010000248.1 GCA_949294425.1 uncultured Campylobacter sp. | reverse complement strand
AATTTATAATATCAAAATTTTTCAAAAGCCACATAATAAAAAAGGCTAATAAAACACCAGCTACCATGCCACTAAGCCCTATAAAAGAGCCGAGTGAAAAAAAGCTAGTTTTAATCTCTTTTTTGGAAGCTCCAAGTGCTAAGAGTAAGGCTATTTCAGAGCGTCTATTCATAACAAGCATCAGCAAAGAGCTTACTATATTTAAGCTTGCAACCAAGATGATAAGCATTAAAACTATAAATAAGGCTCTTTTTTCTAGCTCAAGTGCTGAAAATAAATTTGCATTATCCTCCCACCAACCATAAACCAAGAAATTATCTCCCAAAAAGCTTTGAATTCTATCAATATCTTTCATGGCATCATTTGAAAAGATGTGCACCCCACTATAAAGACCATCTCTTATGCCAAGAACCTTGCGTAAAGCATTTACATCTGTGTATAAAAATGCCTTATCGTAAAAACTAAGACCTGAGGTAAAGCTAGTTTTTACATCAAATCTCTTAGTTTGGGGTATCAAGGAAAGTCCGTTTGGGTTAAAATTTGAAAATATTAATGTTAATTTATCTCCTTCTTGCAAGGAAAAGTCCTTTGATAAAGACGATCCAATAACTATATCAAAGTCCTTAAGCTCCTCATCTTTTAAGGCTTCTTTTAAGACCTTATTCATTTCCTTTTCATCTTTTGAATTTATGCCAAATAAAATCCCGCCCTCAAATTTACCATCTGTTCTTGATATTACTTGAGTGCTTATATAAGGGCTAAATTTAAGATCTTTAAAACTATCTTTTAAGCTACTTACTAAGTCCTCATCAACTCTTTCATAAAATTTTGGCACAGCAGTAAGAGGGTAGTTCATAACAAAAAACCTCTCCTTAAATTCCTTAGAAAAGCCGTTCATAATAGCCATAGCAACGAGCAAAACGCAAAGCCCCACACAAACACCCAAAAAGGCAAGTATCATAGATACACTTATGAAAGGTTGGCTTTTATCAAATCTTAAATACTTAAAAAGTAAAAATAAAACAAGATTTTTTTTCATCTATGCTAATAAGCCTCTTTTTGGTCCACTTTTACCGCAGCATTCTTTATATTTCTTACCAGATCCACAAGGACAAGGAGAATTTCTAGGCACCTTTTTAGAACTAGCCTCTACTTGTTTTGCTTCCTGTGTTTTTATGTTTTCACTAGAGCTTTTGAGCAAATCCTCATTTTGCTCACTTGCTCTTTGTTCTAAATTATCTGCATTTTTTTCGCTTATGCTTAGGCTAAAAAGCAGTTTTATACTTTCAAATTTTATCCTGTCTACTAGCTCAAGAAAGAGATTATAGCTTTCTTTTTTATACTCTACTAGGGGATCTTTTTGATTATAGCCTCTTAGTGAAATTCCTGTTTTTAATATATCCATTTGATATAAATGCTCCCTCCAAGCATTATCAAGCACTTGTAAATAAAAAATTCTTTCTATCTTTTTTCTATCTAAGTCATCTAAAGAAGACATCTTCTTATCATAACTTTCGTTAAGAAAGACTTCTAGCTTATCTAAAAGCTCTTGCATATTTAGCTTTTCTAAATTTTCATTAAAATCAAGGTTTAAATCAGAGGCTATCCTAGCTTTTAAAGCCTGTATATCTATATCTAAATCCTCTTTGATAAGGCTTTGATCATTTTGTAAGGAAGAAACATATTCGTTTATATTTTGTGAAATTTTTTCTCTCATATTGTAGTTTTCATCTAAAAGCTCGTTTCTATATTTATAAATGGTCTTTCTTTGCTCATTTGCCACATCATCATACTCAAGCAGGTGTTTTCTGCTTTCAAAATGCATACTTTCTACCTTTTTTTGTGCATTTTCAACAGCTCTTGTAACTATGCCTGACTATATACTTTCTCCCTCTTTTAGACCGAGTCTTTGCATAATATTTTTTATCCTATCTCCGCCAAAAATTCTAAGCAAATTATCCTCTAAGCTGAGATAAAATCTACTCATTCCGGGGTCTCCTTGTCTACCAGCACGCCCTCGTAGTTGATTATCTATGCGTCTACTTTCATGTCTTTCAGTGCCTATGATATAAAGCCCACCAAGAGCTCTTACCTCATCATCTATCTTTATATCCACTCCGCGTCCAGCCATATTTGTAGCTATGGTTACTGCTGATTTTTTTCCAGCATCAGCTATAATCAAAGCCTCTTGCTCGTGATTTTTTGCATTCAAAACGTGATGGGCTATCCTTTCTTTAACAAGCATGGAGTGAAAAAGCTCACTTCTTTCTATACTTGCAGTTCCTATTAAAACTGGTTGTCCTTTTTTGTTTGCTATTTTTACTTCCTCTATGACAGCTTTAAATTTTTCCTCTTGGCTCTTGTAGATTAAGTCGTGCTTATCTATCCTTTTTACAGGTAAATTTGTAGGTATGGAGATAACATCAAGGGAATAAATTTGTGAAAATTCGGCTGCTTCTGTTTGTGCTGTGCCTGTCATACCGGCTAATTTATCATACATTCTAAAATAATTTTGAAAGGTTATATCAGCTAGGGTCTGGCTTTCTTCTTGTATCTTAACTCCCTCTTTTGCTTCTAAGGCTTGGTGAAGTCCCTCACTAAAACGTCTGCCCTCACTAAGTCTGCCTGTAAATTCATCAACTATTACAACCTGATTATCCCTTAAAACATAATGCACATCTTTTTCAAATAGATAATGAGCCTTTAAAGCTTGATCCAAATGATGAGCCAACATAGCATTATCTAGGCTATAAAGATTTTCTACATTAAAAAGCTTTTCAGCCTTGGCAATACCCGCTTCTGTTATAAGTATGCTTCTATTTTTTTCATCTACTACAAAGTCCCCACTAGCTTTTTCATTTGGCATAGTAGCAGCTTCTCCTCTTTGCATTTTAGAGGCTACCTCATTTGCCTTTATATAGCCGTCTAAGGTTTTGCTAGTTGGTCCACTTATGATAAGTGGTGTTCTAGCCTCATCTATAAGTATACTATCTACCTCATCTACTATGACAAAGCTATGTTCTCTTTGCACCTTGTCTGTGCTTGAAAATTTCATATTATCTCTTAAATAATCAAAGCCAAATTCATTATTAGTTCCATAGGTTATATCGCACTCATAAGCATTTTTTCTAAGCTCATCGCTATTATCACTTGAAAGTACTACCCCTACGCTAAAGCCTAAGAATTTATAAATTTCTCCCATTTGCTGGGCATCTCTTTTGGCTAGATAATCATTTACAGTAACTACATGCACTCCTTTTTTACTCATGGCATTTAAAACCACAGCCAAAGAAGCCACTAAGGTCTTTCCCTCTCCTGTTTTCATTTCTGCTATTTTTCCCTCGTGCAAGACCATACCGCCTATTAGTTGCACATCAAAATGACGCATATTTAAAACTCTTTTACTAACCTCTCTAACTATGGCAAAAACATCGTTTAGTATATTATCAAGTAAGGCGTGTTTTGTATCTACTTTATCTTGTAAGAGTTTAAATTCATTTTTAAGCTCCTCATCGCTTAATTTTTCATACTTACTTTCTAAGAAATTTATCTCATTTACTCTTTTAAAATATTTTTTGACCTCCCTGTCATTTTTCGTGCCAAAAATACTTTTTATTATCTTTATCATAAAGAAATCCTTTTAGGTAATGAAAGGCAAATTATAACCTTTATTTAATTAAACTTAGCTACAATAAGAAAAATTTAGGAGATAAGTTTGAGGATTTTTTTCTTAATATTTTTACTAAGCGTGAACCTTTTAGCCTTTAACAAAGACTTTAAAACTTTTAAAAGTGATTTTACCCAGCTTGTTGAGTCTATAAATTCAAGCATAAAATACCAAGGTAGTTTTGTTTTAACACCTTCTAAGGCATTTTGGCTCTATGAAAACCCTAGCAAAAAGCAAATTTATATAAATGAAAAAGAGGTTGTAATAGTAGAAGAAGACTTAGAACAAGTCATTTACACAAGGCTTGAAAAGCTACCAAATTTAAGCCTTATATTTCAAAATGCAAAGAAAAAAGATGATGGATACGAAACCCTTTATGAAGGTGTGCTTTATAAGATAAGGCTTAAAGATGATGAGATAAGCGAGGTTTCTTATAAGGACGATTTTGATAATATAGTTACTATAAGCTTGCATAATCAACAAAGAGACACAAAGATAGATGAGGATATTTTTAAGCCTAAAATTCCAAGCTCTTATGATATACTTAAATGAAAAGACTTTTATTTTTGCTCTTTTTTTGCTTAAAGCCCTTGCTTAGTGAGGATTTTTCTTTACTTACTTATTTTCACGATCAATTTAAAAAGACTTATCATTACGGCTCTCACTCCCTTGTTCTCCCACTTAATACCTGGCATAATAGACTAGCCTATGATAAAAGCCATATAGATAGATACAATGAAAGTCCTCTTGGCATTGGTTATGCAAGATTAGTGCAAGAAAATAAGGAGCAATACGGGCTTTATTTTCTAGGCTTTAAGGACTCAAACTACAATCTACAAACAATGTTTGGCTATTTGCATAATTATTTTTTAAATGATAATAAAATAAAATTTTCACTAGGATATACAATAGGTTTTGCACAAAGAAAGGAATACTACTACATACCAATACCCCTGCCCCTGCCGATAATAGGTGTAAACTTTGATAGACTTTCTGTGCAAATGGCTTATATACCCGGATTTAAAAATTTTGGTAATGTAGCCTTTACTTATCTTTCTTTTAGATTTTAAAATTATCTTTGCCTTGCAAAATCACAACTCTTACAAAGCTCTTCAACTAAAATTCCTTTCTTAAAGCCCTCTTTTATAGAACTTGCCCTTTGGCTTTTAAGTATTAGATCTAAATCCTCATAAATTATATTTCCTAAGGCTATCCTTGCCTCATAATCCATACAACAAGGTATAATAGTGCCATCACTTAAGATCCCAAGCTGCTTAGAAAGCCCATAACAAGTGCCGTTTTCATTTTTAATGCTAGAAAAGGACCAGTCAAAAAAAGATCTTTGCTCAAGGCTGACATAGGATTTTAATTTATTAAATCTTTTATCCCTGTGTATCTTTAGCTTAAATTCATCTTCTAAGGCTTTATAAAAGGACTCATTTTCAAGCGGGGGCTTAAAATTTTTATCCAAATTCCACAATCTTAAATTTACAAATTTTTGCCTAAAATCATATCTTAAAAACTCAAGTATAGGTGTAAAATACTGCTTAAAAGAAAGCTTTTTTTGCGAGAAAAAAGAGGCTAGGGAAAAATTTATCTGCCTTATACTTGTGCTATCTTGCAAAAGTTTTTGCCTTTGTTTATCTAAGTAAAAGCCGCTACTTGTAAGCTCTAGCTTCATGGAGTAGTTTTTAGCAATATTTATGTAATCTTTTAAATTTCTTAAAAGCAAGGGATCTCCTAGGACATGAAAGGTAAAAATTCTAGCTCTTTTATGCACCTTACTTTCAATAAGCTCAAAATTTTCAAGACTTAAAACACCTCTAACGCCTTTTTTACTGGGACAAAAACTACACTCAAGTCCGCAAATATCGCTTAATTCTATATAAATCTTTTCAAACAAGCTCCCTCCTAAAAAGGTTCATTTGTATTTGTCTTATCTAAAATAAACTCATCTTTTGCCAAAGAGCTTATAAGGCTTTGTAAATCCTTACAATAACTCTCACCTAGGTTTTTATCCTGATTTATAAAAGATAAGTTTTTGCATAAATAATCAAAGGCATCTTTTTTAGCCAAATTTTTAAGTATTTTGTGCATACTTTTATCTAGGGCGTGTAGGGCTTGTTTTTTAAGAGCATCTTCTAAGCAGACTTGTTTTTGACGCATGAAAAAATTATAATTTATCTTGCATATGGCAGATAAAAACTCATTTGCTTTTAAACTGTTTAAATCCTTCATCTCAAGCTCTCTTATGAAAGGATCTTCGCTTTTTGCACCTTGCAAAACCTTGCTAATAGTCTCTTTCATAATGAAAAAATTTTCATTACTTATCCTTAAAAAAAGCTCTTTATAATGCTCGTTTTCATATAAAAATTTACATACCTCAGCCTCTGCTAAAACAAAGCTAGTCTTTATTTTAAGGCTAGATGTTCTTTTTTGCTGACTTGTTTTAATCTTACTAAGCTTTATAAAATCTTTTGAGGTATTTAATAAATTTGCAAGCAAGGCTTCATAATGCTGAGCTATAAGCGGGTCTAGCTGAAAGCTAAATTCTTGCACCGCTTCTAATGCTTTTTGCTTTTGGACTATCTTACTTAGGTCAAAATTTGAAACAAGACGTCTTATATAAAACTCCACAAAGGAAAAACCCTCATCAAAAATTTCAAAAACCTTCTTTTCCTGTGAGCTAAAAACAAGCTCTGCTACGTCTTTTCCACCCTTTACAAAGCAAACCTTACCATCTATCTTTGCAAGACTTAGCAAAAAAGAGGACTTTGTAGCGGCATTAAGCCCGGCATTATCGCTGTCAAAGCAAAGCAAAACCTCTGCTTCAAGCTTTTTTATGATATTTATATGCAAGGGAGTTAAGGCTGTGCCAAGCACTGCTACTGCGTTATTAAGACCTATTTTGTGAAAGGCTATAACATCTAGGTAACCCTCACAAATGATGATTTGTTTTTTTCTTTTTATCTCATCTTTTGCTAAATTTAAGGCGTAAAAAATACGTGATTTATCAAAAAAAATATTTTGTGCTGAATTTAGGTATTTTGCCCTTTGACTATCATCTATAATCCTGCCTCCAAAACCTACTAAAAAACCTTTCATATCATAAATGGGAAAGGAAATTCGCCTAGAAAAAGCAGCATAGTAGTTTTTATCCTCTCCAAGCTTTACAGCCCCAACTGCTAGGGCATCAGCTAGGCTTATTTGCTCTCTTTTTAAAAGTTCTAAGCTTTCATTTGAATTTGGGGCAAAACCAAGTTCAAATTTTCTTATATCCTCATCATTTAAACCTCTAGAGTAAAGATAGTTTAAGGCTTGTTTGTGTTTGCTTAGTGAGTTTTTATAAAAGGAATTTAAAAGAGGCAAGATATTTTTTAAGCTTCTATCATTTTTATAAGATTTTGCATCTGTATAACGAAGAGAAAAATTACCAAGATGTGCCACCTTTTCAACAGCCTCACTAAAAGAAAGCCTTTCATAATCTTGCACGAATTTAAAGACATCTCCCCCAGCTCCACAAGCAAAGCAGTGGTAAAAGCCCTTTACAGAGCTTACACTCATACTTGGGTTTTTATCTTGATGAAAAGGGCAAATCCCAAGATAATTAGCCCCATTTTTTCTAAGCTCTATGTAAGAAGAAATAATATCTACTATATCAGCTCTTTGTCTAAGCTCTTCTATGCTTGACTTTTCTATCATTGAGAAAAAAAGTCCTCTACAAGCCTTAAACTTTGCTTATAATCCGAGCTTTTATTAATATCTTGCCTAAAGCTAGAAGCGTTTTCATAGCCCTTAGAATACTCGTGTAAGTGTTTTTTAAACATACAAAGCCCAAGCTCTTTGTGATGTCTTAACATACTTTCAAAATGACTTAGTATAATTTCTTTTTTAAGCTGCTTAGAAACCTTTTTAGAATTTTTTATCTCGTAAAAAATCCATGGATTTCCCACAGAGGCTCTACCTATCATCAAGGCATCAGCCTTAGTGCTATCCAAAACCTCTTTGGCATTACTAGCATTTATGTCCCCATTTGCAACAAGAGGAATTTTAATGGCTTCTTTAGCTCTTTTTATAGCCTCATAATCAGCACTGCCGCTATACATTTGCTTTGCGGTTCTTGCATGTATGCTTATGTAGCTAACTCCAGCTTCCTCACAAGCTTTAGCAATTTGAACTATATTTTCCTTATCAAAACCAAGCCTTACCTTTACGCTAGTGCTTTTTTTCTTATTGTATTTTTTTATAAGCTCTAAACAAGATTTTAACTCATCTAAATCCCTTAGCAAAGATGAGCCTGCATTTTGTTTTATCACCTTTTTTACAGGGCAACCGCAGTTAAAATCTATGCCGTCTATGAAGTCAAAATCATTTAAAATAAGCACAGCTTTTTTCAAAACTTCCTTGTTAGAACCAGCGATTTGAACTATATAAGGCTTTTCAAACTCATCTTTTTCAAGCATTTTAAGCGTTTTTTTACTCTCATAAACAAGGGCATTTGAGCTTATCATCTCACTCACAGTAACATCAACACCAAATTTTTTAACCACAGACCTAAAAGCTAGATCCGTAAAACCAGCCATAGGAGCTAAAAAAAGTGGTTTTTTGCTAAAATCTATCATCTTATAAAATCATTTAAATCTATTTTGATATTTTTATCTCTTGCTAAAAGTAAAAGCTCAAAATCCTTAAATTCCTTCTTATCTTTCATTTCAAGTCTTAGCTCGTCAAAAAGTGCCAAATCAGCTAAGATAAAATAATAAGCTCTCTTAGCCTCACTTTTTTCCTCGCCAAGCTTTTTGAAAAAGGCTACAAAGGTGCTTGGCTCGAATTTATTTATGCAAGATTTCGCTAGGGCTAAAAAGTCTTTCTCGTCAAGCTCTACGCTTTTTAAAAGCTCTTCTATTTCATTTAAGCTAGGATTAAAGCTTTCCTCTTTTAGTCTATTTATGTAAAGCTCTACAAATTTTTTATCCTTAGGAAGTTTTAAGGCTCTTATTTGCTCTATACTGGCTAGTTCTAAAACCCTGCTAAAAGCTAGTTCATCAAGCTCATTTTCCAGCTCTTTTTTATATCTTAATCTATCATAAGCATAGTTTAAATCACTTTTAATATGATTTTTTTCATTTTGTATGAAAAGCTTATTATCCTCGCTTAGCCTAAATTTTTTAAGGTTTACAAGCTTTTCATCTTTTATATCTACAAGTAAATCAATTAGCTCATTAAATTTATCTAAATTATGAATTTTTTCTAGTTTTTTCACAGCTAAGCAAAGCTCGGCAGCCCTTTTAAATTCGCTAGTTTTAAAATTTGGTCTTGGATCTTTTTCTAGCAAAATATCACAAGCAAAGTCCTCAAATTTAGCAGAATCTTTAAAGAAATTTTTGTATTTTACATGTCTTAAAAAACCATAAAAACTCATATGCAAAAAGGCAAAGATAAAAAGAATCAAGGCTGGTAACAAAACCCACATAAGAACAGGCATAGTATAAGAAAAACCTAAAAATGAAAGCGTGTATACACTAGAATTTACAAGAAAAATAAACGCAGCCAAAATAACAAAATATAAAACACAAGAAAAAACAAATAATCTTATCTTCATAAAAATCTCCTCATTTGTGATAGGGGTGTTTATTATTTATGCAAAAAGCACGATAAATTTGCTCTAAAAGAAGGATTTTAGCAAGACTATGCGCTAGAGTTAACCTACTTAAAGACAGAGTAAAATCGCAATTTTTTTTAAAATTATCGCTAAAACCATAAGCTCCGGCTATAAAAAAGCTTAGCACAGACTTTGAAGACAAAAGCTTTGAAAAAGCCTTACTATCAAGCTCCTTGCCCTTTTCATCTAGGACTATATTAAAGCCCTTTTTAAGAGGTAAAAAAAGCTCCTCATAGCTTTTTTGAGCAAAACTAAGCCCCTCTTTTTGTGCCCTTGCTATCTTTGAGTTGAAAAATACATTATCCTTAACATCAGCATAAATGCTAATTAGCTTAATATATCTTGCTCCAAGCTCTGCAAAATCAGCATTTTTTTGTATAGAATTTATATAAACTTGCAAGATTATTCCTAGCTAAAAAATTTCAAAAAATCGCCCAGATATTTTTTTTGTTCGCTTCTAGGAACTATGCCATCAATTAAGCCATGCTCTAGCAAAAATTCAGCAGTTTGAAAGCCCTCTGGTAAGTCAGCTCCTATGGTTTGCTTTATAACCCTAGCTCCTGCAAAGCCTATTAAAGCGCCCGGTTCGGCTATGATTATATCTCCTAAAAAGGCAAAGGAAGCTGAAACTCCTCCTAAGGTAGGGTGGGTTAAGAGGCTTATATAAGGAAGCTTGTCCTGTGCTAGTAATTTTAAAGCGGCACTTGTCTTACTCATTTGCATCAAAGAAAAGGTGCTTTCTTGCATTCTAGCTCCACCTGAAGCAGAGACGATAAGAAGAGGCGTTTTTCTAGATCTTGCCCTTTGACAAGCTCTTACTATCTTTTCTCCTTCAACAGAGGCTAAAGATCCTCCCATAAAGGCAAAGTCAAAAACTACTATTTGAGTTTTTACCCCATCTACGCTACATTCTCCACTAATAGCAGAGCTTTTTTTACTCGTCTTTGCCTCAGCCTCGCTTAACCTTTTCTTATAAGACTTACTATCTACAAATTTAAGTGGGTCTACAGCTTCTAAATTTGCATCATATTCCACAAAAGAATTTTCATCGCATAAAATATTTATCCTATCCATGGCAGAAATTCTCATGTGAAAATTACACTTTGGGCATACATTTAAATTTAGTTGAATTTCTTTATCATACATAAGAGCAAAACAATTATCACACTTCACCCAGTGATCTGGCGCATCTTTTGGACTTGATTGCTTACGTCTAATCCCTGAAAACATATCTAAAAAATTCATAAAAAACCTTTTTCAAGAAATTAAGTATTTTACTACAATTAAAAAAATCTTAGCTTAAAATCTAGTTCCTATTGTAAATTCAAATGTGCTAGGCTCATCTGTTGGCTTGGCATTTAAAGGTTTTGCAAAGACTAACTGCAAAGGACCAAATGGAGTTATCCACTCTATAGATACTCCGGTGCTATATCTGTGCTTACTTTTGTGAGGGTCTAAAACCTCTCTTCCTATGGCACCATAGTCAAAAAACAAGGCTCCTCTTAGTTTTACCCTATCTATCAAAGGAAAGGAAAGCTCTACTGAGTTTGTAAAGGCTATGGTTCCACCCTCATCATAACCATATATATTTTTAGGGCTTAAACTTCTATTTTCAAAACCTCTTATAGAGCCAATGCCGCCCAAGAAAAATCTTTGATTTATCGGTAAATTTCCCATATCCCAAGTCTTGTAAAAATTAAATTTATACCTATATATAAGATCTAAGCCTATAAAATCCTCAAGCCCTTGATAAAAATTAAAAGATGTGGTAGAGGTTAAGAATTTTTGATCTCCGCCAACTCCTGCTACTTCAAGTCTAGTTGAGGCTATTATACCTCTTCTTGGTAGGTAGTAATCATCTGTATTGTTAAAAGAAATATAAGGAGTTAGCGAGCTTTTTATAGTTTTTCCAAGCTCATAGCCAGTTAAGATAAGCTCTTGACTTAATGAATATATATCATTTTGCTCTAAGTTATAAGAAAATCCAGCAGAAAAATATCTAGCAAATCTCCTGCCTATGTTTATCTCTCCTCCATAAATTCTATCGCTATAATTATCCCAAGCGTATTGATTAGCATATAAGCTACCGCCTAAACTATACTCGCTATCTGCTAAGCGTGGATTTGTAAGCCCTATCCTACCCATTAAGTAATTATAAGACCTATCCACACTCACTATGCTTCTCATACCAGAGCCAAGCAAGTTATTATCGCTATAAGAGGCGTTTAATAAAAGTCCATCAGCAGAGCTAAAGCCAAGCCCACCGCTAATTGCACCGGTTGAAGCCTCTTTTACCTCGACAAATAAATCAATTTGCGAGGAATTTATCCTTCTTTCCTCCACCTTAACATCATCAAAATAAGAGGTTCTTTTAAGTGCGTTTATAGACTCTGTTAGGTCATCTTTATGATATAAATTTCCCTCTGTTAAATAAAGCTCTCTTCTTATTACTCTATCAGCTGTTCTTGTATTTCCCTTTATGATAACATCTCTTATATAGACCTTATCATTTGGAATAACTCTAAAAACTATACTGGCTCTAGCATTTAACTCATCTTTTTGTATATCAGGATAAACCTCAGAAAAGGCGTAACCTAGGTTTGCAGTATCTGTTTGTATAAAATTTATATCAGCTCTTATTTTTTCTATACTAGCTACTTCATCTACCTTGCTTTCTAAAGAATTTAGCTTAGCCTCATTTTGCTCCTCAGTAAATACGGGATTTTCTATCCTTATATCTGAAATTTTATAAACCTGTCCTTCTTCTATGAAAAACGATAACTTAGCATTGTAGTTTTTAGAATCAACACTAAGTGCTGCTGGGGAGACTTTTACATCTAAAAATCCTTTTTTCATATACTCATCAGCCACTCTAGAGCTATCATTTGGTAGTTCAAAGATATTTAATTTTCCATCATTTCTACCCCACATCCAGCCCATAAATTCTCTTTTTTTATTCACTAAGGCTGGTTCTATGTGAGAGTAAGAAAATTCTTTTGCACCAGCTAAAATTACATTTTGTATTATTATATTTTCACCGCGATTTACTAAAAAATTTACCTGTAAAGAATCAGACTCACTAAGACTTTGTGTGTTAAATTCAACAACGCTATCAAAATAACCCTTTGACTCGTAATAAAGTTTTATTCTTTGTGCTGCTTCTTTTAAGATATATTCATTGTAAAGAGTTCCCTTTCTTATACCTAAGATAGTATCTATTTGTTTTCTATCATTAGATGATACTCCTGTTATATCTATCCTAGAAATCACAGGTCTTTGCTTTACACGAAATACCAAAGCACTGCCTTCTTGCAAGACTTCTATATCGCTGAAATAATTTTGCTTATATAAATTTAAAATAGCCTCATTTATCTTTTCCTCATTAAGCTCATCACCTATTTTAAGACCACTAAGCACTATAGCACTATCTTGTGAGATATGAGTAAGTCCCTCAAAGCTTATAGAGCTAATGGGTAGGGCGTAAGAAAAAGCAAAAGATAAAATTAAAACACTTATACTTTTTTTCATATTTTTCCATTTTTTCTTAAAACAAAGCCTGTATAATATCTAATATTATTTAACTTAAGGTTATTTGGGGGATAAAAGCTTATGAAAATAGCTATTATAGGTCTTGGGCTAATAGGCGGCTCACTTGGACTTTGCCTAAAAGAAAATAAATTAATAAGCACTGTTTATGGGCTTGATTTAGACAAAAAACACGAAGAAGAGGCTTTAAAACTAGGACTCATACATGAGCTTATAGAATTTAATGATCTTAAAAAATGTGATATAGTCTTTATAGCCGTGCCTGTTGATGCCATCATTAAGATACTAAAAAAACTAACTCATCTCTTACCAAGCACGACAATAATAGAACTTGGAAGCACAAAAAGAAAGATTATAGAAAATTTACCAAAGCAACTCATAAAACAAAGTATCTTCGCACATCCAATGGCAGGAACAGAAAATAGCGGTCCAAAAGCAGCCCAAAAAGACCTATACACAGACGCAGTTTGTGTGCTTTGCGATAGTGAAGTAGCTGATGATTTGCACCAAAAAAGAGCTGTGGAATTATTTTCAAATTTAAGAATGCGTATAATCTTTATGGATAGCGTAGCACACGATGAGCACACAGCCATAATATCTCATCTACCTCATGCCATTAGTTTTTCACTGGCAAATTATGTTATGAGTAAGGAAGATAAAAGAAATATAGCCTATCTTGGCGGACCATCTTTTAAAGGAATGTCCCGCCTTGCAAAATCAAATCCAAACATGTGGGTAAGCATTTTTGAACAAAATAAGGATAATTTAATATCAAGTATAGAATTCTTTCAAAAAGAGCTAGAGTATTGCAAACAAATGATAAAATCATCAAATTCAAAGGAGCTTGATGAGTGGATGAAAAAGGCAAATGAGCTAAGAAAAATTTTATAAAATATTTTAGCCCTTAAGATGTAGTTAATATTTACTAAAAATAGTTATAATCAAGGCTTAAAGAAAGGAAAAATCGTGTTTAGAACTAGGCAAAAAAGTAAAAAAAAGAAATATATTTATTATTTTATCTTGCTACTTCTTTTTATAATTTTATTTTATGGTTTTAATAAATTTGAAATTTTTGAAAAAGAAGAACCTATAATAAACAGCGGTAGCACAATCTTTGCAAGGGCAGATGATAGCCTAAGTATAAACATAAAAGATGAAAAATCAGGCATAAGCTCTATTAAAATAAGCCTTAAGCTAGATTCAAACGATAGCGGGGTGCTTATAAGCGAACAAAGGATAAATAAAAGCAAGAGCCTAGATCTAAGGATAAATTTAGCAGATATCTTGCCAAAACCTGTTGCTAAATATTATATATTAAGCATAGAGGCTAAGGATAATTCTTACTGGAATTTCTTAAGAGGAAATTCAGCTTCCAAAGACATAGTCTTGGTGCTTGATTCTAAAAAGCCAAGCGTAGACCTCATAGCAAGCTCACCATATATAGAAAAAGGCGGTGCAGCTGCTGTTGTATTTAGGGCTAGGGACGAGAATTTAGATGAGATTTACATAGAGGATAATGAGGGAAAAAAATTCATAGCCAAAAAATACCTAAAAGATGGATTTTACGCAGCTTTAATAGCATGGGATCCTAGAAAAGCAGAATTTTTTGCAGATATAGTGGCTAAGGACAAGGCTAAAAATATAACAAAAGAAAGGATAAAATTTTATCTTAGAGATAGAAAATACAGAGTTTCAAACATAAGCTTAAATGATAGGTTTTTAGACGGAAAAATAAAAACCTTAAGCGAACAATACTCTCAAAATTCAGAGCTAAGTAGACTTGAAAGATTTAAATTTATAAACGAAACCCTAAGAGAATCAAATGAAAAAATAATACACGAGATAAGCTCTAAGGTGCCTGAAAATGAGCTAAAAAATTTCAAACTAAGCCCCTTTTTACCACTTAAAAACTCCGCTAAGGTAGCTGATTTTGCCGATCATAGATTTTATTCTTATGAGGGTCAAAGCCTGTCAAATTCTTATCACTTAGGTCTTGATTTAGCAAGTGTGGCACAAGCACCCATTATAAATAGCAATGAGGGCAAGGTAGTTTTTGTGGGAGAAAATGGAATTTATGGCTTAAATGTGATAGTATATCATGGATTTGGGCTTTATAGTCTTTATGGGCATTGCACAAATTCTTATGTAGAGCTTGATGAGGACTTGAAAAAAGATGATAAAATAGCTACAACCGGAGTTAGCGGACTTGCCTTGGGAGATCACTTGCATTTTGGAATTTTAGTGCAAGGAGTTGAAACAAGACCTGAGCAGTGGCAGGATAGAAAGTGGCTACAAAGTCATATACATCAAGTTTTAGATGATGCTTCAAAGCATATTTTAGGTAGGTAAAGATGAAACAACTTAGTATAGCAAAGCCAGTAAAAGGAGTTGGCATAGGACTTCACAAAGGACAACCTATAGAAATAAGGTTAGAGCCTATGGAAGCAAATTCTGGAGTAGTTTTTTTTAGAAGTGATTTAAATGTAAGCTATAAGGCTGATGTATCAAATGTTATAAATACAAAAATGGCTACGGTTATAGGAGATGAAAGAGGCTTTGTATCAACTATAGAGCATTTAATGAGTGCCATAAATGCTTATGGTATAGATAATATACGTATAGTTTTAAACGCAAATGAAGCACCTATAATGGACGGAAGTAGCATAAGTTTTTGTATGATGCTTGATGAGGCAGGGATAAAGGAGCTTGATGCCCCTAAAAAAATAATGCTTATAAAAAAGGTAGTTGAGGTTAAAGATGGGGAAAAATTTGTAAGACTAAGTCCCACTAAGAATCCTTGCATTAACTACACTATAAAATTTGACAATCCTATAATAGGTGAGCAAAGTTATAATTTTGAATTTAGCAAGAAAAACTACATAGAAGAAATAGCCAGAGCAAGGACATTTGGTTTTTTAAAAGATGTAAACACCTTAAGAGCCATGAATTTAGGCTTAGGAGGTAGCCTTGAAAACGCTATCATCTTAGATGATAATAAGGTTTTAAATCCGGAAGGCTTAAGATTTCAAGATGAATTTGTAAGGCATAAAATTTTAGATGCCATTGGAGATATTACTCTGCTTGGATACAGAGTTTTTGGGGATTATACCTCTTATCTAGGAAGTCATCACCTAAATCATCTCTTAACAAAAGAGGTTTTAAAAAACCCTAGCTCCTACGAGATAGTAAGTGTAGAAAAAGAGTATGAAAAAGCTTATGAAAAGGTTTTTGCATAAAAGAAGTCTGCCTACTTTTAAACGCCATATCAAAGCCCCTTATGATAGGGCTTTATGAAGATGATAAACTCATAAAAGAGTATAAAAAAGAGGAAAAAGTAAGCGAGGCTTTACCTATCTTATTAGATGAAATTTTAAAAGGCTACAAGCTGAAAAAACTCTACTACGCAAATGGTCCCGGTTCTTACATGGGTATAAAGCTTAGCTATTTGAGCTTAAAAACCCTAAGCATAGTTCTTAAGATACCTCTTTTTGCCGTAAGTGCCTTTGAGTTAAATGGCTACAAGGCAATAAGTGCTAACAAAAATTTTTGCTTTGTTTATGAAGAAGGAAAAATTTCTTTAAAAAAAGTTGCTAGTGCTGACTTTTTTTTACCACAAAATTTAAGTTCTTTAAAGTTAGAAAAAGATAACCTACCCTTTTATTTTTTAGATGTGATTTAGGATATGTGATGCAAATAATAGTGCCTGCAACTAGTGCAAATTTGGGTCCCGGCTTTGACTGTTTGGGACTTAGCCTTAAATTTTTTAATAAAATCAGTATAAAAAGAAGTAAAATTTCAAGCATAAGCATAAGTGGAGAAGGCGAAAAAAATATATATTTTAAAAAAAATAATGCCTTTGTTAAAATTTTTAATGAATATCAAGAAAAACTGCTTGGAAAAAAGGAAAATTTTAGCTTTAAATTTGAAAACAATA
>CASFHJ010000247.1 GCA_949294425.1 uncultured Campylobacter sp. | reverse complement strand
TATCTTGATACTGCATGGCGTCCATAGAAACTAAAACCTCGTTTTGCCCATTTTGTAAATTCTCAAAAATTTCTGAAAAATTATTAGCTAATTTTTTGCTTATTTCAAGCCTATCTCTAAAGGTTTTTACATCTGGAAATTTTTCACTTAGTATGCTAAAAATTTCTATGTTTTTGTTATGATTTGCTTCTATTTCTTTTAGCAAAAGCTCTGAGCCTGAGAAATATTTATCCATGAGATCAAGCCTATCCATAAGCTCTATAGCCTTTACCTCGCTATCTCTAGTAACATCATCTAGCTGGTTTACGACCTTATTTTCGCTATTAGGCTTAGGAGGCAATTGTGGATTTGCTTCTACTGCATACTTTGCTTCCTCATTTTCTACATAAGAATCCTCTAAATCAGTAATGCCATCGTCATCATTTATAAGTTTATCAAGCTCTTCTTGTGTCATAGCAAGTCCTTCACAAAACAAAAGCATCATTATAATAAATTTTTGATAATTTATCAATCAAAAATGCCTGAAAAAAGGTATAAAAAATTATTTTTAAAAATGCTTAATTTTTTTTTATTAATTTAAACTTAAATTAATAAAAAATAGATACAATTTTAAAATATATTTCACAAAAAGGGAGAAGATATGGGAAAATTCGTAAACAATGTAGATGAATTTTTTGCCTTTTGTAAGGAAAATGAGGTTTTATTTGTAGATTTTAGATTTACAGATATTATAGGCACTTGGCATCATATAACCTACAACATAGCTGTTATAAATAAGGAGCATTTTGATGAAGGTATCCCTTTTGATGGTAGCTCTCTTGATGGTTGGCAGCCAGTTCATAAATCAGATATGATACTAAAACCTGATGCACAAAGTGCTTTTTTAGATCCTTTTACGGCTGATCCTACTATCATAGTATTTTGTGATGTTTATGATATTTATAAGGGGCAAAGGTATGAAAAATGTCCTAGAAGTATAGCAAAAAAGGCTATGGATTTCTTAAAGAATAGCGATATAGCAGACACTGCTTATTTCGGTGCTGAGAATGAATTTTTCATCTTTGATAGCGTTAAAATAGTAGATAATATACATTGTGCCAAATATGAAATAGACACAGAAGAGGGCGAGTGGAATGAGGATAAAGACTGTGTAGACTCTTATAATACAGGACACAGACCTAGGACTAAGGGCGGGTATTTTCCTGTGCAGCCTATTGATTCTATGGTAGATTTAAGGGCTGAAATGGTGCAAACCCTTGAAAAAGTTGGTTTAAAAACCTTCGTTCATCATCATGAGGTTGCCCAAGGACAAGGAGAAATAGGAGTGAATTTTGGCACCTTAGTTGAGGCTGCTGATAATGTTCAAATTTATAAATATGTTGTTAGAATGGTAGCTCATCTTAATGGAAAAACGGCTACTTTTATGCCAAAGCCACTTTATGGTGATAATGGTAGCGGTATGCACGTGCATATGAGCTTGTGGAAAAATGGGGTAAATTTATTTTACGATGAAAATGGTTATAGTAAGCTAAGTCAAACCGCTATAAATTATATAGGCGGAGTTTTGGGACATGCAAGAAGTGTGGCAGCCTTTACAAATCCTAGTTCAAATTCGTATAAAAGATTAATACCTGGTTTTGAAGCCCCTTCTATACTTACTTATTCTTGTCAAAATAGAAGTGCAAGTTGCCGTGTGCCTTATGGTATAGGTAAAAACTCAGCTCGTGTTGAAATTCGCTTTCCAGATAGCACCGCAAATCCTTATCTAGCCTTTGCTTCCTTGCTTATGGCTGGGCTTGATGGTATAAAAAATAAGATGATACCAGTTGGACCTATGGATGAAAATCTGTTTGAACTCACCCTTGATGAGATAAGAGAAAAGGGCATAGAACAGCTTCCTCATACCTTAAGAGGTAGTTTAGAGGCATTAATAAGATATAATTCTTACTTAAAACCTGTTATGAGTGATGTTTTTATAGATGATTATCAGCATCTTAAATTTAGAACCCAAGTGTGGCCTGTGGAGGCTAGACCAACGGCTTACGAATTTAAGACTTGTTATTCTTGTTAAGCTTTCATTAAAAAAATAAGCACTTTATTATAGCCTAGCATTTAAACTAGGCTATAATGCTTTATATTTTTTAAAAAGGCTAAAAATGAAAGCTAAATTTTCTATCCTTTGTCCTAGTTTTAATCACGAAAAATACGTGTCCTTTTTTATACAAAGCCTTTTGAAGCAGAGTTTTAAGGATTTTGAACTTATAATAGTAGATGATTGTTCTAGCGATAAAAATGTAGAAAAGATAAAATATTTTAAAGACGAGCGTATAAAACTCATACAACATAGCTATAATCAAGGCATAAATGCCTCCTTAAATACTGCTTTTCATCATTCTAAGGGTGATCTTTTGGTATTTTGTGCCAGTGATGATATGCTTGAGCCTAATTTCTTAGAACTAGCCTATAAGCATTTTAAGGAAAATGAAGAGCTTATCTGTCTTTATCCAAGACTAACAAGCATAGATGAAAATAATAATCTTATAAAAGATACAAATAAAATTACCATAACAAATAGAATGGAAATTCTACGCCATATCTTTTTAAAAGATCACTGCCTAAGCTCTCCGGGCTTAACCTTAAAAAGACAAGCCTTTGAAAAGATATTTCCTCTAAGACATTCTTTATGTAATCATCAAGATACCTTTATAAATGTTAACCTACTTACAATGGGTGAAATTTTAATAACAGATGAAAAGTTAGTAAGATATAGAAAAAACTCTTCACATAGCAATATATCAGCCTATGGCAATGCAACAAAGCTTAGAGAAAAATTAGAGCTTGACTTTGTTTTAGACCTGTATTTAGATATAAAAAATTTAGATTTTATAGAAGAAATTTTTAAAGATGATATAAAAGAACTAGGCATGAAGCCCTTTGAGGATACCTTAGACTTTATCTTAGCCATGATAGCCTTAAATAAGGGAGATGAAACAAGGAGAATATGGGCTTATCACAAGATAATGAGTTTTTATAAAGATAAGTCTAGATCTGATTTGCTTTATGAAAGATATAATTTTACTTTTAAGGATTTTTTAAGCCTAACTAACTTGGTTCAAAAAGATGATCTTGTTCTTATAAAATACAAAAAATACAAAAGGCTTTTTAGGTATTCTTTATTTCTTTGTATTTTTTTGTTAATTTTTATTATATTTATGGTGGTTTAGATGATTAAATTTTTAGACTTACAAAAGATTAACGCTCGTTTTAGCAAAGACTTTGAAGCTCTTTTTTCTAAGGTTTTAAGCAGCGGTTGGTATCTCTTAGGAGAGGAAAATAAAAATTTTGAAAAGAATTTTGCTTCTTATTGTGGCACTAAATACTGCGTAGGGGTGGCAAATGGGCTTGATGCTTTAAGGCTTATAATAAAGGCTTATGGTTTTAAAGAGGGCGATGAGATAATAGCTCCAGCAAATACCTATATAGCTTCCATTTTAGCTATAAGTGATAATGCTTGTAAGCCCGTTTTAGTAGAGCCTGATATAAATACTTATAACATAAATCCTGATTTAATAGAGGAAAAAATTACTCAAAAAACAAAGGCTATAATGGTGGTTCACCTTTATGGATATGCTGTTAATATGGATAAGATCATAAAAATAGCCCAAAAATATAAACTTAAAATTATAGAAGACTGCGCTCAAGCACACGGTGCCTTTTATAAGGATAAAAGGGTTGGTTCTTTAGGCGATGCAGCTGCATTTTCCTTTTATCCGGGTAAAAATTTAGGTGCTTTAGGAGATGGGGGCTGTGTTACAACAAATGATGAGGACTTATCTATCAAGATAAGAGCCTTAGCAAATTATGGCTCTCATAAAAAATATGAGAATTTATATGAGGGCTTAAATTCAAGACTTGATGAAATTCAAGCAGGAATTTTAGATATAAAGCTTAGATATTTAGATGAGGATAATGAGTATAGAAAAAATATAGCTAAATTCTATCTTGAAAATATAAAAAATAAAGACATAATACTTCCAAGTTTTAATGATGATAAATCTCATGATTGGCATCTCTTTGTTATAAGAACAAAAAAAAGAGAGGACTT
>CASFHJ010000246.1 GCA_949294425.1 uncultured Campylobacter sp. | reverse complement strand
CTTATAAATAAAAATAAGCTTAAGTAAGGTGGACTTTACTTGCAAATAAGTAGAGGCGTTGCTAGTAGAGACTTTGCCTTTGTTAAAGATATAAAACCTAGTATCATTGCCTTTGTTTATGAATGTGAGATAGAAAAAAATCACCTTGCTAAAACGGGAGTGAAAATAAGCTTTATACCAGAGCTTAGAGGAAAAAGAAGAGATATAAAAAGCACCTCTCTTTTTATGCAGTGCTATGCAAAGGAAATGGTAAAAAATGCCAAGGCTTATGAGGGCTTTTTTGTTGAAAACTCACTCATAACAGAGGGCATTAGCTCAACAGCCTTTATCATAAAGGATAAAATTTTAATCACAAAACCTCTCTCAAATGAAATTCTACTAGCCATAAGAAGGGATAAAATTTTAAACTTTGCGAAAGAATTTGATCTTAAGATAGAGCAAAGAGCCTTTAGCGTAAGAGAAGTTTATGAGGCAGATGAGGTCTTTATATCAGCTGCTACTCTTCCCATACTAGCTGTTGTAAGGGCTGATGATAAGATCATAAAAGATGGTTTGCCCGGAGAATTTAGCAAAAAACTTAGACAAAGATATATAGAGGCTATGAAAGAAGAGGCAAGGTCTTATAAGCTAAGTATATAATCATATGCAACCTTTGCGGTAGTTGCAGCTACAACTATGATAAAAAGAATTTTTATAAAGGCTACATTTGCTCTTAAAACCAGCTTAGCACCCAAAAAAGCCCCTATTATCTGCCCTAAGCCCATGCAAATTCCAAGTAACCAAAGCACCTCATAATGCCACAAAAAAACGGCTAAAGAAACTATATTGCTTGAAAAATTTAGAATTTTTGTATTTATACTAGCCTTTTTCATGTCATAACCAAGTAAAAGCACACAGGCAAAAATCAAAAAAGAACCAGTTCCAGGTCCCAAAAAACCATCATAAAAACCTATGCTAGTGCCACAAAGCACGTGAAAAATTTTGATATTTTTTATCTTTGCCTTGCTTTTATATCTTCCTAAATTTGGCTTTAAAATAGTATATAAAAAGGTAAAACTAAGTAATATTAATATGATAAGCCTTAAGTGCTTGTCGTTTATCAGCAAAACTACATAAGCTCCAAAACCAGCCCCAAGCCCTGTGAAAAAAACTCCCCAAGCTAGATGTTTCATACTTCTTGACTTAAAATAAGTAAGACTTGCAGTAAAGCTACCAAAAACACTTTGAAGTTTATTTGTAGCTAGGGCTAAATGCGGCGGAAGCCCACTTGCCATAAGCGCTGGCAATGTTATAAGCCCTCCCCCGCCAACTATAGAGTCTATAAAGCCAGCAAATATAGCTATAAAAAATAAAACAAGATAATAAAAAGTCTGAAGTTCAAAATTTGCTATATCCATAATAAACCTTAAAAAAAGGATATTATATAAAAAAATTAGCTCTTAAGTAAAATTTTATATTCTTTACTTTGTCCTAGTCTATAAAGTGCAAAGTCGTATTTTACGGGATCCATAAAATCAAATTCCCTTAGCTTAGCGCTTAGCTCTAAAACAGCTTTAAAATCATAATTTTTTCTTTGCATCAACTTAAAAGCAAGGGCTACCTTATGAGTGTGAGTATCAAGAGGTATCAAAAGATCTTTTTTATCTATGCTTGTAAAAAGCCCAAGATCAAGCTCATCTTTTCTTACCATCCAACGAAGAAACATATTGTATCTTTTTAGAGGGGATTTAGGTTCTTTTTCAAAGCTCTTTGCAAAGAAAAATTCATAACCAAAACTTCTATAAGAATTTATCTCATAAATTTTATCTATAAGGCTTTTTATAGCAAAAAGCAAACCGCCTTGTTTATAAGCCTTGCTTAGTAAATTTTCCAAGCTATCAAGCTGCTTTAACCTCCTAAGGCTTATAAAAATTTCAGCCACATCTCTTTCACTTTGAAAGCGGTATTTAAAGCCCTTTAGCTCTTTTTTTATCGTATCTTCTTTTAAATTTAAAAGCTCGTAGTCCAAAGAGGATAAAAACCTAAGTATAAGCCTTGCGTTACCATAAGCAAATAAGGCACAAAGCAAGGATATGTATTCATCTTTATATTTACTGGCTACTTGCAAGGGGTCAGCATGTTCAAATAAAGCTTCTTTGGTATTTTTCTTTAAGGCTAACTCATCTAAAAGCTCTTTTGTAAGCATTATTGTTTAATTCCTAGCAAGGTATTAAGCATCTGATCAACAGTTGTAACCACCTTTGAAGCCGCACCATAAGAGGTTTGATATTGTATAAGCTTTGCTAATTCTTCATTTGTATTTACCCCGTTTAAGGACTGAAATTGCTCGTAAGAGGAATTATAAAGCGTAGTGTTTGTGGAATGGGTGTTATTATTAGCCTCGCCATCTGAAGCTATGGTCCCTGTAAAAAGTCTGTAATATCCATCTATTGATTTCTTATCCACAGTGCCATCGGCATTATAAAAATTTATCTCCTCATACTGAAGCTGCACTATGGCATTTGCTATTTCATTATCTCCATCACTTCCATTTTTACTAGCTCTTAAAAGACTAGGATCTTTTATATACTCGCCCTTTACAGCTATATTATTTGCTCCAGTGCCTGTAAACAAGCCTCCTATATTAAAAGCACCCGGAAAATTAGTGCCTTTATCCTCTATGGCTATCTTAAAGCCCGGATTTATTAAATTTATTTGAAACTGACCTTGGTTGTTTAAGCCATCATAAGAAAAAATGGCACTAACATGATCATCAACATCATTTTGATTATTTAAGTCTGCATTATCATCTGTATTTGAAGAAATTTGATTTATGATATCTTGCATGCTTGTATTTACATCTATGTTTATAGTCTTTCTACTAGCTTCTATGCCTCTTTCATCATATATAACAATATCAAAAGAGCCTATCTGCACGTTTTTATCATAGTTCATAAGCACAGTATCGCTTTTTAAACCCGAAAAATAATCAGAATTTAAAGAGGATTTAGCTGATTGAGCGTAAATATTATTTGTATAAGTCATAAAGGTTTTTGCAAAGGTATTTAGCATATCTTTATAATCTTGTATGATACCATTGCTCCAAGTTTGGGTTTTCTCATCATATCTTCTACCTCTTAGCTCAAGCTGAGCACCTAATTTTCCGCCACTTATCTTTTCTGTCAAATCTATAATCTTTTCATCTACTCCTTGATAAACTACCTTATGGCTATTTGTAACCTCATCAGTTACGAGTTTTAAAGGATGAAAACTAGTGCCATCTACCAAGAGTAAACCCTGTATAGACATAACATAATTAGTCCCTCCATCTGTCATGGTGCTTTCTAAACGGCTATTTTGCACAATCTCTTTTGAGGTAATCTCTCCAACTAGCTTAGATAAAGTAAGTTCAAGCTCATCTCTTTTATCTCTTAAGGAATTTGCATGCTCTGTTGGTAAAATTTCTTGTCTAGCTATTTCCTTATTTATATTTGCTATTTCTTGACCTATTTTATTTATCTCATCAACAGTCATTACTATATCTTCATTTATCTTTTGCTCCATTGTAACAATATCAGCATAAGCCTTATTCATGTGCTCTGTTAGGGTATTTGTAACCGTTATTAAATTTTCTTTTAAGGCTCCATCATTTGGAGATGTAGCAAAAGAATTCCAAGCAGCATTATAAGCCTCTAAATCCGCTAAAATACCATCTGTTTGTATATCAGGAAATCTCTTTGCTACTTCTTCAAGCTTCGTTTTCATATAGCTTGTATACTCAAGCTTAGTGCTAGAATCCTTTAGCTTATTATAAGAATACTCATCGTGAAGTCTTACTATGGTTTCTATCTTTGTTCCCATACCAAGCTCTACGCCGCCGTATCCATTGTAATAACCAGCACTGGTTTGAACAGCCCTTTGTCTTGTGTAAAAAGTGCTATTAGCG
>CASFHJ010000245.1 GCA_949294425.1 uncultured Campylobacter sp. | reverse complement strand
ACCTGCCGTGCTTGTGTAATTAAGTGAGCTTGGGTTTGAGTCAAAAGAAAGGGAAAAATTTTGCCAATTAATCCCGCTTGAACTGCTTTCATCAAGAGTAACTGCTATGATATTTACATCTATGATGACTTGCTTTTTTAGTCTATCTTGCAAAGATGTAACGTATTCTTGCACTCTTTGAAGCTGGTTTGCACTGCCGCTTACGGTTATAAGCCCTGCATTTTGATTTATAATAGGTGCATTTGCCTTTTCATTTTCACTATTAAGAATGGCTGATATTTCTTTTTCCATAGTCTGCCAGAAGTCAAATTTTTCAGAGCTTTTTATCATATTATCATCTAAATTTGAGTCCATACTTACATAATCACTTTGTATAGATTTAGAATCAACCGAAGCCTTTGTTATGCTTTGTCCCTCTCTAATAGAGCTTATATAATTTAACTTAAAACTCTTTGTTTTTATACCAGCTATCCTTAAAATTTTGCCATCAAAATCATAGTGCAAATTTTGCTCTCTTATAAGAAGCTTAAAAAGCTCGTCTAAGCTTATTTGCTGTGCGTTTATATGTCTTTGTAAGGAATTTAACCTTTCTTTAGCAAGTTCATCTTTTAATACTATACTAAAATAACAAAGCTGGGAAAAATTCTCTAAAATTTCTTTAGTGCTTATTTCTTCGAGTAAGACAATATCAAAAAGCTTTTCAGCGCATTTTGCATGTAAGCTTAAGCAAAAAAATAAGGATAAAAAACTACTTAATAAGAATTTTATGAGACTTCCTTTCGGCCTTTAGCTCTAAAATTTCATCATCTTTTTGTAAAAATACGCTAGAACCATTTATGTCAACGATCTTTAGGGGGCTTGAATTTATATACTCTCCTATGCTATACCATTTATTTTTTATCCTAACCCTATCGTTTAAAATAATATCAACGCTTAAACTCTCATCTAAAACATAATCAAAAAAAGGATTTTTAATCTCAAAGCTATCTTGTGTTTTTAAAGCCAAAAAGCTTTTAATATCTGCATTTAAGGCAGATATTAAAAATAAAAATAGACTAATCTTTTTGATGTCTTTGACCTTTTTCATCACTAAAATCAGACATAGCAAGTCTTTTAAGCTGCCTGTATCTTCTTTGTGCATCTGCTTTATTTTTTTCAAATAATTCTGCTGCATGTTCTGGATTGCTCTTTTTTAAGGAGGAATACCTAACCTCATTTAGCAAAAAGCTTTCATAAAGATTCCAGTCAGGTTCTTTTCCAACCAAAACAAGTGGATTTTTACCCTCATCTTGCAACCTAGGATCAAAGGTGTATAAAGGCCAGTAACCACATTTTGTAGCCAACTCACCCTGAGAGCCAGAGTAGCCAAGCCCTCCCTTTATACCATGAGCTATACAAGGAGAGTAGCATATAAGCAAAGAAGGACCATCATAAGCTTCAGCTGCTATCATAGCCTTAAGCAAGTGATTGTAGTTTGCATTTGAATTTACCTGAGCTACGAAAATATAACCATAAGTCATAGCTATTTGCCCTAGATCCTTTTTTTGCACGGGCTTGCCAGAGGCTGCAAACTGAGCTACTGAACCTGTCCTTGAAGACTTTGAGCTTTGTCCGCCTGTATTTGAGTAAACCTCTGTATCAAGGACCATTATATTGACATTTTCTCCACTAGCTAAAACATGATCAAGCCCACCATAGCCTATATCATAAGCCCAGCCATCACCTCCAAAGATCCATTGAGATTTTTTGCTTAAGAAGTGTTTTAATTCTAATATATCTTGTAAGACCCTATTATCCTTTGCATTTGCTTCAAGCAAAGGCACAAGCTGCTTTCTAATATCCATAGAAGCGCTTGCATTATCTTTATTTGCTATCCAGTCCTTAAACATAGCTGAAAGAGCATTTGGCACAGAGTGCATGTTTTCAAGCATTATTTTTTCTATACCAGCTCTTATGTTTTCAGTAGCTATTTGCATACCAAGCCCAAATTCAGCATTATCTTCAAATAAAGAATTAGCCCAAGCAGGTCCATGTCCGCTTTCAACACTTTTTCTATAAGGAGTAGAAGGAGCAGAGCCTCCGTATATAGAGCTACAGCCTGTAGCGTTTGCTATCATCATTCTTTCACCAAAAAGCCTTGTAGCAAGGGTTATATAAGGAGTTTCGCCACAACCCGGACAGGCTCCGTGAAATTCAAATAAAGGCTGGGAAAATTGCGCTCCTTTTAAGACCTCTTTTGATAAGATATTATCCTTGTAGCTTATCTCTTTAAAAAGATAGTCAGCATTTTCTTGTTCGCCAAAGTCAATTTCCTCATCAAGAGGGACCATGACTAGGGATTTTTCTTTTGTAGGGCATTCTTGCACACAAAGCTCACAACCAGTGCAATCAAGAGGAGAAACTTGGATCTTAAATTTAAGCTTTTCACCCTTTGTCCCCTTTGCTTCAAGATTATGATCCTTCACTCCTTTTGGAGCCTTGCTAAATTCCTCATCATTTATCAAAAATGGTCTTATAACAGCATGAGGACAGACTGAGGCACATTGATTACATTGTATACAATTTGACTCTATCCAGCGAGGAACCATAACCCCAACGCCTCTTTTTTCAAATTCAGTAGTTCCATGCTCAAAACTTCCGTCCTCATAACCCAAAAAGTCAGATACCTTAAGCTCGTCGCCCTTTGCTGCATTCATAGGTTTTACTATGTTTTCAACAAATTCAGTCCCCTTATAAGTGGCTAAATTTTCTTTTTGCTCATCTTCTAAAGAAGCCCAACTAGGATCTACCTCAACCTTTACAAGCCCATCAGCTCCAGAGTCTATAGCCTTATAATTCATCTCAACTATAGCATCACCTTTTTTATTATATGCTTTGTAGGCTGATTTTTTCATATATTCTTTTGCTTTTTCAAAGTCTATTATGCCTGTGAGTTTAAAAAAGGCTGATTGCATAATGGTATTTGTGCGGTTGCCTAAGCCTATGTCTCTAGCTAATTTGGTAGCATTTATTATGTAGAAATTTATCTTTTTTTGCGCTAGGATTTTTTTAACCTTATTTGGTATGTGATTTATAGTTTCTTTAGCATTCCAAATGCTATTTAAAAGAAAGGTTCCATTTTCTCTAATACCAGCTAAAACATCGTAAGTTTCAAGATAAGCAGCCACAGAACAGGCTACAAAATGAGGGGTTGAAACAAGATAAGTTGATCTTATAGGCTTTTTGGAAAATCTTAAGTGAGATCTTGTGTAACCGCCTGATTTCTTAGAATCATAGGCAAAATAAGCCTGTGCGTAAAAGTCTGTATTATCACCTATAATTTTTATGGAATTTTTATTTGCACCCACTGTTCCATCAGCTCCCAAGCCATAAAACAAGCATTCTGTAGTGCTTTCATCGCTAAGTGAAATTTTTTCTGCACTATCTAGGGAAGTATGAGTTACATCATCTACTATGCCTATGGTGAAGTTATTTTTAGGTTTATCATTTTCTAAATTTTTAAAGACTGCTAAAATTTGCGAAGGATCTACATCTTTTGAGGAAAGTCCGTATCTACCGCCTACTACAAGAGGTTGTTTATCACTTTCATAAAAGGCAGCTCTAACATCTAAGTATAAAGGCTCACCTATGCTTCCGGGCTCTTTTGTCCTATCTAAAACGGCTATTTTCTCAACGCTGCTAGGCATAACATCAAAGAAATATTTAAGGCTAAATGGTCTGTAAAGATGCACTTTTATAAGCCCCACCTTTTCTCCCTTTGCACTTAAAAAGTCTATAACTTGCTCTATGGTTTGTGTAACAGAACCCATGGCAACTATAATCCTTGTTGCGTCCTTAGCCCCATAGTATGTAAAAGGCTTATATTCTCTACCTGTTATCTTTGAAATTTCTTGCATATACTCATTTACTATGTCAGGCAAGGCATCGTAGTATTTATTAACAAGCTCTCTTGTTTGAAAATATATATCATCATTTTGTGCTGTGCCTCTTGTCTTTGGATTTTCAGGATTTAAACAATTTTGCTTAAATTCACGCACAGCCTCCTTATCTAAAAGTCTATCAAAATGAGCATAGTCCATAAGCTCTATTTTTTGAATTTCATGACTTGTCCTAAAACCATCAAAAAAATGCAAAAATGGTACTCTACCCTTAATAGCTGCTAGGTGTGCTAAACCTGCTAGATCCATTACCTCTTGCACACTATGTGAACAAAGTAAGGCAAAGCCTGTTTGTCTTGCCGCATAAACATCTTGATGATCTCCAAAGATAGAAAGTGCTTGTGAGGCTATGGAACGAGCAGCCACGTGTATAACACAAGGAAGTAATTGTCCTGCTATCTTATACATGTTTGGAATTTTTAGTAAGAGTCCTTGTGAGGCAGTATAGGTAGTGGTTAAAGCACCAGCTTGCAAGGAGCCATGCACGGTTCCAGCAGCCCCAGCCTCGCTTTGCATTTCAACCACTCTAACTGTGTTTCCAAAAAGATTTTTCTTGCCCTCAGCAGCCCAAGCATCAGTATGATCTGCCATAGGAGAGGAAGGAGTTATAGGATAAATTCCAGCAACTTCTGTAAAGGCGTAAGAAGCATAAGCTGCAGCTTCATTTCCGTCCATAGTTTTCATAATCTTAGACATAGATAAACCTTTAATTTTTTTTAAAAAAGTCCTAAATTTAGGCACTTACAGCCTAGTATTAGGGGTTTAGTTTATGCTATCTTTTTTTTGCTTAATTTTTTGTTAAAACTATAAAGATTTATCATCTAAAGTCTTAGTCTAAAATTACACCCTCATTTAAAACAACTTCGCCTATTACAAAGGCATCTGAGTTTTCAAGCACCTTTGAGACGTTTTCAGGGCTAACTACAAGCACCATGCCAACACCCATATTAAAACTTCTATACATCTCCTTTTCATCTACCATCTGTCCTATGGTATAAAAAATTTCTTGGGTTTTTAGATGATGTTTTCTTATAACAGCTCCTATGCCCTTTGGAAAGATTCTAGGTAAATTTTCAAGAAGTCCACCACCTGTTATATGTGCTAGGGCGTTTATAAAGGGTTTTAGTTTTAAGAAATCCTCTACATAAATTCTAGTTGGTTCAAGTAAAATATCTATGAGTTTTTTACCATCAATCTTATCATCAAAGCTCATCTTAAGCTCTTCAAAAAGAACCTTTCTAGCTAAGGAATAGCCATTTGAATGAAGTCCGGAACTAGCAAGAGCTAAAAGCAGATCTCCACTTTTTACAAAGGACCTTCTATCTATCTCACTAGATTCAGCTATGCCCACAGCAAAACCTGCTAAATCAAAGTCATTTTTAGCGTAAAGTCCGGGCATTTCAGCAGTTTCTCCGCCTATTAAAGAACATTTAGCCATGGAACAAGCCTTAGCTATGCCTTTAAGCACAGCACTAGCTGCCTCTACATCTAGCTTAGAAGAAGCGTAATAATCAAGAAAAAACATAGGCTTAGCAAAATTACATAAAAGATCATTTACACACATAGCCACTAAATCCTGTCCTATGCTATCATATCTTTTGCTATCTATGGCTAGTTTTAACTTTGTGCCAACTCCATCAGTAGCAGCTAATAAAACAGGGTTTTTATAACCGCTTGGCAAGGCGTAAGCACCAGAAAAAGAGCCAAGTCCTCCTAAGACATTTTCATCAAAGGTATCTTTTACAAAGGGTTTTATCCTTTCAACAAAAGAATTTCCATTATCTATGCTCACACCTGCATCTTCATAGCTTATCATTTACTTTCCTTAAAATAAAAATGTTATTGTAACAAAAACAATTTTAAAGCTTAGTAAATGCAAAAAGTATTTTTCGTAACCGCCTCCATAGCTTGTGGCAAGTCATCTTTTATGAAAATAGCTAGGGAAAAAGGCTATAATACAAGCAGTGCAGATGAAATAACACATAAACTTTTAAATGAAAAAAAAGATGAAATTTATGAGTTATTTAAGGAAAAAATAGAAAAAAATGAACTCATAAAAGATGTAAAAATAGATAGAAAAGCCTTAGCAAAGATAGTATTTAAGGATAAAAAAGAGCTTGAAAAGCTAGAAATTTTTTTGCACCCAAAGATAAAAAATGAAATTTTAAACTTCATAAAAGAAAATTCACAAAAAAATATATTTATAGAACTTCCGCTTTTTTTTGAAAAGAAAAACTATGAAAATTTAGGCTTTTGCTTACTTATATATGCTCCTAATGAAGTGCTTTTAAGCCGTTTAATGAAAAGAGATAAAATAAGCAAAAAAGAAGCCCTAAATAAAATATCTTTACAAATGGATATAGAGCAAAAAAAGAACTTGGCTGATTTTGTTATAGATAATTCAGGCTCTTTTGAGGACTTTAAAAAAAGATGTGAGAATTTTTTTAAGGATTTAGAAAATGAAGCTTTATAAATTTTGTGCCTCAGGCAATGACTTTGTGATTTTTTATGCCAAGGAAAAAAAAGATAGAAGCATCTTAGCACTAGAACTTTGTAATAGATACAAAGGAATAGGTGCTGATGGAATGATAGTAATACTTGATAACAAAGACTATGATTTTGAGTGGGATTTTTACAACTGCGATGGTTCAAAGGCTAATATGTGTGGAAATGGTGCGAGAGCGGCGGCTTTGTTTGCGGTGAAAATTCTAGGCAAAGAAAAAGAGCTTAGTTTTTTAAGCTCTGCTGGAGAAATAAAAGCAAGAGTCTTTGCTGATGATGAGGTTGAAATTTTACTTAGCAAGGCAAAAAATATAGAAGAAAATTTTAGCTTTGAAAATAAAATTTGGCAGAAAATAGATACAGGAGTGCCTCATATAATAACCTTTTGTGAGGACCTAGATAGCTTTGATTTAGAGCTTTGCAAAAGAGCTAGGATTAAATTTGATGCAAATGTAAATTTTGCAAAGGTCCTTGATAAAAAAACCATAAAGTTAAGAACCTTTGAAAGAGGAGTTGAAAACGAAACTCTAGCTTGTGGTACTGGTATGGCGGCTTGTTTTTATATGGCTAGACTTAAGAATTTAGTAGATCCTGAAGTAACACTTATACCAAAAAGCGAGGAAAAATTATCTTTAAGACTTGATAAAGAAGATATTTATTTTAAGGGAAAGGTTAGATACTGCTTTGAAGCAAATTATAACTTTTCTTAGTTTTATACCTCTTTTTGCTCTTGCTATAAATCAAGGTTTTGATGAGAATTTTTACAAATCAGACATAGAGCAAAAAAGAAAAATTTTTGTAAAAACCATAGATGAGCTTTTAGATAGGTCTTTTGAAAAAATTCAGCTTGAAAGAGCCTTTGTAGATAAATTCTTTGAAAAAAATCTAAAAACAGCCTTTAGAGAGCTTAAAAAAGATGAGTTAAATAAGCTTATAAGCTTAAAAGAAAAATATAGAGTTAAAAATTTACTTGATTATAATGAATACAAAAAGCGTATAGGCTTAGTGCCAAAGTCAATGGCTATAGCTCAGGCTATGGTAGAAAGTGCAAGTGGCACTAGTCGTTTTACTAAGGAAGCTAATAATCTTTTTGGGGAGTGGACCTGGGGAGAAAGGGGCTTAATCCCAAAACAAAGAGCCAAAGGAAAGACTCACAAGATAAGAATTTTTGATAGCTTACAAGAAAGCGTTGATTCTTATCTTTTAAATTTAAACAGAAATCACGCTTATGAGGATTTTAGAACTTTAAGGGCTAAATTTATGAAAGAAGGAAAAAAATTAGGCGGCTTAGAAGCTGTGAAAACTCTTCAAAACTACTCAGAAATCAAGGGAAAATACGTAAAAATTTTAAGTGCAGTTATAAATAAAAATAAACTAGAACTTCTTGATTAATCCTTTTTTGAATTTAGGATTTTTTTAAAGAGTT
>CASFHJ010000244.1 GCA_949294425.1 uncultured Campylobacter sp. | reverse complement strand
AGCTTTTTTTCTTGCGATTTGGCTTAAAAGCTCTGCTTTTTCAAGCTTTACCTGTCTTTTACTAGGTGCAAAAATCAAACCTATATAGTCTATATCAAGCTCACAAAGCTCTTGTAAATTTTTTTCATCTCTTATACCACAAATTTTAAGCTTCACTTAAAAGCCTTGTTTTAGCTCTGTAGTTTTCAAAAAATTCCAAGACCTTGCCGCTATAAATAGCGTCTAAAATCATATCCTTAGCCTCCAAAGGACTTTTTACAAAATTTGCTGTATAAAGAGCAAACATGGCATTTAGCACCACTATATCAAGCTTTGCACCACTAAGCTTTCCACTTATAGTGTCTAATAAAATTTTAGCATTATCCTTAGCACTGCCTCCTAGAATTTCATTGTGCATAGCCCTTTTAAAGCCAAACTGCTCAGGACTTGTGGTATAAGAAAAGATTTCTTCATTATCTAACTCATAAATTTTACTATCATCACAAATGCTTAACTCGTCCATGCCGTCATTACCGCGAACTAAGAGAGCTTTTTTTCTACCAAGCTTTTTTAAAACCCTTATCAAAAGGCTATGCACTGGGGCATGATAGTTTCCCATCATTTGATATTTTAATTTTAAATTTGGATTTAATAAGGGTCCTAAGACATTAAACACGGTTTTTACCCCAAGTCTAATCCTAATATCCTTAAGCTCTCCTAATAAGGAGTGAAAATAAGGGGCGTGAAAAAAGGCTAAGTTATTTTCATCTAAAAGCCTTTTGTTCTTACTTATGCTAGTAAAACTAGAAATACCAAGCTCACTTAAAACATCAGAACTTCCGCTTAGACTAGATATGGCTTTATTTCCGTGCTTTGCAACCTTTAAGCCAAGACTAGCTAGTATAAAGGCTACGCTTGTAGAGACATTTATGCTTTTAAAGCCATCTCCTCCGGTTCCAACTATATCTATCATCTCGCTTTCATCGCTAAAGGTTTGTGAATATTTAAGCACAGAGCTTACAAGAGCGCTTAATGAATTTTCATCAAGGGATTTTTCTGTGATTAAGACAAGTAAGGCGCCAAGTTGAATTTCATCATAATCCTTTGACATTATAAGCTTACAAATATCCTCAAAATCAGACTCATCTAGCCTGTGTTTATCTTGAATTTTATTTATATAAAAAGAGAGCTTATGCTTTTTCTTTTCCTTATCTATGCTTTTAAGACTTAAGAAATTTTCAAAAATTTTAAGCCCATACTCACTAAAAAAGCTTTCTGGGTGAAACTGCACTGAATAATAAGGCAAGTTTTTATGCCTTATAGCCATTATAATATCATCTTCAGTTTTTGCTAAAAGCTCAAAATCCTTGCTTAAAGAGCTTACATACAAAGAGTGATACCTCATAACATCAAAGCTTTTTGGCATATCCTTAAACAAAAGCCCCTCATTTTCTATATATATCCTAGAGCTAATACCATGTGCTACTTCTTTAAGCCTTGAAATTTCACTATCAAAGCTAAGTGCTAAAGCCTGATGTCCTAGACAAATGCCAAGAACTG
>CASFHJ010000243.1 GCA_949294425.1 uncultured Campylobacter sp. | reverse complement strand
TCCACTATGACAACTCTTTGAAGCAAATTTGTTTCTTTTGCAAACACAACCTTACCGGCTAAAACACTCTTTACTACAGCGTCCTTATTTTTACTTTTTAAAACCACATTTTCATTGAAAATTTTTATCTTATAAATCGGGTCTGTGAAATTTCCAAATTTTTGTTTTACGCTGAAATTTTCAAGAGGAGCGATGGTTTTTTTCCCTCTATATTTTTTAACCTTAGCCCCTTGATAGCTTGAACCAAGCTGCCTTACGTTTCTTGTATTGCTGGGCGGTGGAGCTTGGGTTATTTTTAGCTCTTGTAGTGTGGATCTTAGTTCTTTTTGCTGCCTTTGCAAATCATCTAATCTTTTATCATAAATTGCTTTATTTGTCTTTTGCTCTTTTATCTCATCTATTTGCTTTTGCCTCAAGGTTTCAAGACTTGCTAATTCCTCTTTGTATCTTTTTAAATTTGCATTAATACCCTCAATTTGCCCCTCTTTTTGGCTAATTAGCTTTGAAATTTTTTCATAATCCTTAGAAAGCTTGTAAAATTCCTCCTTAAAAACAGAGTCTAAATTACTTAAAAGCTCAAAAGCCATAAAGCTTTCTTCACTTTCTAAGTAACCGCTAGGTATGCTAATATCAAGAGCAAAGTCCTTAGCTATAAGGCTTATAAGCTTATTTTCCATCTCGTCCTTATCTTTTATAAGCTTTTTATTTTGGGAATTTAAAAGCTCTAGCTCCTTATTTTGCGTATCAACCATGCTGTTTAATTCTTTACGCTTAGTACTTAAGTTTTGAATTTGAGAGGCTATTTGCTTTAAATTTTGCTCTCCCTTAACTATATCAGCTGCTAGTTCTTCTAATTTTTTGCTAAGCTGTCTTTGTATACGCTCATTTTCTTTTAAGTCCTTATCTACATTTGCAAATAATGGAAAAATAAGGCTTAGAATAATAAAAATATATCTCATTTTCTAACTTTAAACATAACATAATTTACACAAAGCAAGGAAACAAGGATAATAGCCGTAAAAATAATGCTTATATGAAGTAAGAAATTTATGTCTAAAACCTGTATATTAAGCATTAAAAAAGTATTTGTTATGAAATCAAGAGAAAAAAAATACTTAAAAAAAACAAAAAGTAAAATAGAGCTTATAAGAGAGTCAATAAGAACTATCCTATAAAGCATAAGCGAACGGAACCAAAAGGCAGCTCCAAACAAAGACATTATCTCTATGCGTTCACTATGTTCATAAAGCCAAATTCTCATCTGCTTTAAAAATAAAACCAAGCTAAGTAAGATAATTATAAACAAAAAAAGCCACAATACTGATTTTACAAGCTTTAAAAGGCTGTATACATTATCATAAGTCTTTGCAAAAACTTCTACCTTAACTATACCTGCGATACTAGAAAGCCTTTGTTTTATCTCATTTAACTCATCTTGACTTGGTAGATAATCAAGCTTCATACTATAAAATTTAGGTAAGGTTTTTTCTAAAACTAAGAGATTATTAGCTGATATATCGTTTCTTACCCTATCTAAAAGCTGTTTTGAGTCAATCTCTCTTAAGGAAAGAACTTGGGGCAAACTAAGCCTTAATTTTTCGGTCTTAAGCTCCTCTTTGCTTACTATTATTATGTTATAATCCTTAGTAAAGCTTTGTTCATAATGCCTTATGCTTTGATTGATAATAAGTATACATTCAAAGGCAAAACCCATAAAAAATAAAGGCAAGATAAGGGCTAGATGGGTTTTAAAAAATTTCATTCATCTTTCCATTTTCTATATTAAAAAGCCTGTAGTTTAGTCTTAAATTTGTAGGAATTCTATGCGTAACTACTACAACGCAAGTTCCTAAAAGCTCTTTAGCTGATTTTAAAAGCGTCCATATAATATCTGAGGAATACTCATCTAAATTTCCTGTAGGCTCATCGCAAAGTAAAAGCTGTGGATTGTGTGCTAAAGCCCTTGCCATAGCAACTCTTTGCTGCTCTCCTCCTGAAAGCTGGTCTGGTTTTTTCTTTGCCTTAAAACTTAGCTCAACGTGTTTTAAAAGTTTTGCACTTTGCTCTTCGCAAATTCTTTTGCTATAGCCCTTTATCATCAAAGGAAGCATTACATTTTTTTCTATGCTAAATTCTTTTATTAGCTTATAGTCTTGAAAAATAATACCTATTTTTTGCCTAAGGTCTAAGAGTTCTTTATTTGAAATATTTTCTAAACTACTTTCACAAACACTTAGCTTACCAGACATTGGCTCTAAGTCCCCATAAAAAGACTTTAAAAGAGTAGATTTACCGCTTCCGCTTTTGCCTGTTATAAATACAAAATCGCTGCTATTAAAAACAAAATTTGCCTTATTAATCACAAGCTCATCGTATCCTAGACATAAATTTTGTGCCTTGATTAAAGCGGGCATAGAAACTCCTAAAATATTTTTGTAGTGCAAGGATTGATAAAGTAAAATATTATCTTAGGTCCTGTCTTTTTTCCTCGCTGTAAGCACCCTTTGTAAGTATTTTATGCATACGATCAGCCACTAATTCTCTTACATCAATACCTTCTAGCTCATCTAAGACCTTGTTAACATATGTAAGTAAATTAGAAGCTGCCTTTTCCTTGTCTCTGTGTGCTCCATTTATAGGCTCGTCTATAACAAAGTCTATAAGATCTTGTTGCTTTAAATCATCAGCAGTTATTTTCAAAGCCTTTGCTGCTTGTTCACTCTTAGCAGGATCGCTCCAAAGTATAGCAGCACAGCCCTCAGGTGAGATAACCGAAAAAACAGAATTTTTCATCATAGCAAGTCTATCAGCCACTCCCACAGCCAAGGCTCCTCCACTTCCGCCCTCTCCTATAACAACTCCTATTGTTATGGTTTTTAAAGAAGAAAGTTCATATAAATTCCTAGCTATAGCCTCACTTTGACCTCTTTCCTCTGCACCTATTCCAGGATAGGCTCCGGGAGTATCTATGAGAAATAAAACAGGTATGCAAAATTTCTCAGCCAACTTAGCCACTCTTAAAGCCTTCCTATAACCTTCAGGGTGAGGCATACCGAAGTTTCTATAAATTTTATCCTTTGTTCCCCTACCTTTTTGCTCACCTATAACAATGATCTTTCTTGAACCTATATAACCAGCAAAACAAACTATAGAAGGATCATCTCTAAATGTTCTATCTCCATGGATTTCATAAGCATCGCTTAGTATAAGCTCTATATAATCAAGAGCATAAGGTCTATCAGGGTGTCTTGCAAGCTGTAATCTTTGAAAATCGCTTAAGTTTTTATAAGTTTTTGCTATCTCTTTTTCAAGATTTTTTTGAAGTATCTTTACTGCTTCTTTGTCGCCCTTTATCCTAGCATTGGCTATATCATCGTCTATTTGTTGTATGTTTTTTTCAAAATCTAAATAAGAAGCCATCTTAATCCACTTTTGCAAAGATTAAAGAACCATTAGTTCCACCAAAGCCAAAAGAATTACTCATAACAGCTTTTAATTCAGTCTTCCTAGCCACATTTGATACATAATCCAAATCGCAATCCTCATCTTTTTCCTCTTGATTTTTTTTAGGAGGGACTATGCCAGAATTTAAAGCCATTATTGATATAACAGCTTCCAAAGCTCCAGCAGCTCCCAGACAATGTCCTATTTGTCCCTTTGTAGAGCTTACAAGAGGGATATTATCCTTAAACAAAGCCTTTATAGCAGCTGTTTCATTTTTATCATTTGCTGGAGTTGAAGTTCCATGGGCATTTATGTAATCTATCTTTATATTACCAGCCATTTTCAAAGCCATTTGCATGGCTCTAAGAGGTCCATCAAGAGTAGGAGAGGTTATGTGGTGTGCGTCCGCACTCTCTCCAAAAGCAAGAAGTTCAGCATAAATTCTAGCACCTCTTTTCTTTGCATCTTCATAATCCTCAAGCACCAATGCAGCCGCACCCTCTCCCATTACAAAGCCATCTCTAGCCTTGTCAAAAGGTCTTGAAGCCTTTTGTGGCTGATCATTTCTAGTAGAAAGTGCTTTCATAGCAGCAAAACCACCTATACCAACAGGACAAATAGCAGCCTCAGCTCCCACAACTAGCATTTTCTTAGCACTTCCTAAGCTTATGCTTTTATAAGCTTCAGCTATAGCGTGAGTGCTAGCAGCACAAGCAGTTACACAGGCTAAATTTGGTCCTCTTAAGGCATGTTCTATAGATATAACGCCACCAAGCATATTAACAAGTGCTGAAGGTATGAAAAATGGAGTTATCTTTCTAGCTCCTTTTTCAAAACAGGTGATAGAATTTTTTTCTATATTTGGCAGACCGCCTATACCTGCACCAGAAACGACACCAAAACTATCCTTATCAAAGCTATCGTCAACTTTTGCGTCTTGCATAGCCTCTCTAGCCGCCTTTATACCAAGTTGTATAAAGCGATCTAGCTTTTTAATCTCTTTTGGATCTATATATTGCACTGGATCGAAATTTTTAACCTCAGCAGCTATTTGCACTGGAAAGTCGGTGCTGTCAAAAAGACTTATCTTATCTACCCCACTTTTACCCTCACATATAGCCTTAAAAGAGCTTTCCTTATCTAAGCCAAGTGAATTTATCATTCCTATGCCTGTAACAACAATCCTTGCCAAAATCTTCTCCTTATAAAACCTATAAAGGGCTAAATTATTTTTGTAAGTTTTCTATGTAATCTACAACATCTTTTATAGTAAGAAGTTTCTCAGCCTCGCCATCAGGTATTTCTATACCGAATTTTTCCTCTAAAGCCATAACAAGCTCAACAACATCTAAAGAGTCAGCACCTAGATCCTCTATAATTTTGGATTCCATCTTAACAGAATCAGCCTCAACGCTTAGTTGTTCTACAACAACAGCCTTAACGTCTTCAAAAGTTGCCATTTTTTCTCCCTATTTTTTGTTAATAAAAGTATATTTTATAATAAAAAAGTTTAACAAGATAAAAGTTTTTCAAAAAATATTTTTTTGATGATATTTCTTGTATAATTTAAATTTTTATTTAGAAAGCAAAAGAGGCTCTTTAATGAAAAATTTTGTATTTTTCACATTTTTATCTTTATTATCTAGTTTTTTACTTTACTTAAATCACCCTCTAAGTAAGGATTTTTCAGAATCAAAGCTTGTTTTAAGCCCCAAAAAAGAAGATAAACTTAGTAAGATAAACAGTGATGAGCAAAATTTATACATACAAAAAAAAGAAAGCCCAAGCCATCATTCAAGCTCTATAGCAGACACAAAAAAAGGCAAAATTTTACTTTTTTTTAGTGGCACAAGAGAGGGCGCTAGTGATGTAGCTATATATAGGGTCTTTTTAGAGGAAAAAGACTTAGAGCCTGTTAAAATTTTAGATCCTTCCTTGCTTTCAAATATGAGTAGCAAATTTATAAAAAAGCTTGGTAATCCAGTAGTCTTTACAGATTTAAATGGAAAAACTCATCTCTTTG
>CASFHJ010000242.1 GCA_949294425.1 uncultured Campylobacter sp. | reverse complement strand
CCCCAAGTATAAGCATAGTAGCTACTACATAGCCATTAAAAAGATTTTTTAGAAAAAATGAGGCTAAAAAGCCGATCAAAGCTGTTGGTATAAAGGCTGTGCAAATTTTTAGCCAAATATTAAAACTTCTCATAAGCCTTTGCCAAAAGACAAAAAGCACAGCCAAGATAGAACCAAGCTGAATTACTATTATAAAAGAGGACCAAAACTCATCTTGTAAATTAAGTCCTAAGATATTAGCCCCAAGTATCATATGCCCCGTAGAGCTTATGGGTAAAAACTCTGTAAGACCCTCTACAATGCCAAGAATAAAAGCGTTAAAATTCTGCAAAAAAAGCCTTTTAAAAAGATTAAAGCTCTTATTTTATCTAAGTTTTATAAATATCTACAAGGCAGGAGCTATTTTGACCTCTTAATAAATTGTGTTTTTTTGATTTTTTTAATATAATGTTAGCTTATCTTATCAAAAAGGAAGACTTATGTTATCTCGTTTAAGTATAGGAACTAAGGTAATGGCTTATGTTGGGCTTGTAGTTTTTGTGGGGCTTGTTATATTAACCTATCTTTTAAGCTCTTCAATGAGTAAAAGCATGGTTAAAAATGCAGAAACTATAATCATGACTCAGGCTAAAAACTACGCTAACTACACAAATGGAAGTTTTAGAGAAATTTCTTCTATCCTAAAAAATACAGCAAGCACTTTAAATAATGTTTTTAGTTCAAGATCCATGCAAGATGTAAGTTTAAATGAGATAGAACACATAATGGAGGCTCTAACCGTATCATCAGAGCTAAGTGCTTACTCATTTTTTTATCTCCTAGATGCACCTAGCCACCTAGAATCAAACCCTTTATTTAAGACAGAAAGTGGCAAGACCTTGATAATGTTTTTTGATGATAGAAAAAATAAAATGGCTAAGTTGGTTCAATCAAGCGATGAGATAATAAATTACAAGTCAGTTCAAAACATTATCAAAGATTTTAAAAACATAAATACGCAGATAATAGTAGGAGCACCAAGAGAAAGAAATATCAACAATCATATCTTTACAGGCATAAGCTTAGCATCTGCTGTATACGGGCAAAATGGAAATTTAGTGGGCGTGGCTGGAGTTTTGCTTGACTTTAACACCATAAGCGATACCATAACAAATTCCAAAGATGATGCTTTTGAAGGGGAATTAAAATCCTTACTTTATGAAGATGGTACAATAGTTTTGCATTCCAACCAAGACGCAAGGCTTAGAAAATTACAAGACTTGCTAAGCAAAGAAAAAAGTCAAAATGTAATAAATGCCTTAAACGATAAAGCAACAGGACTTTATGAATATACATCAAGTAGTGGACAAAATGCGTATTTAGCTTTGCAATCTTTTAACGTAGAAGGCACTGACTCTTCGTGGATGATGTTAATATCAGCTCCTAAATCCTCTGTTTTAAAGGATCTTAATTCCTTACTTTTCACCTTTATAATAAGCTCTATAATAATTTTAATTGCTATTTTAATAGCTGTGTTTTTATTTATAAAAGCAACGGTTTCATCGCGTCTACCAACCATAGTAGCAGCTCTTGAAAGATTATTTAAATATATAAACCACGAGATAAATAACATAGAACCTATAAAAATAAGAGCTAACGATGAGCTAGGAAAAATAGGTGTAATGATAAATGAAAATGCTAAAAACACACAAAAAGCATTAGAAAAAGACTCTAGTCTAGTAAAAGAAGCCCTTGATGTCATAAATTATACAAGAGCAGGAAAGGCAACAAAAAGAATCAATCTACAAGGTTCAAATCCAGCTCTAAACCAACTAAAAGACTCTATAAATCAATTACTTGATCTATTATCATCAGCCATAGGAAATGACTTAATAGAGCTTAATAGGGTATTTGATAGTTTCATAAAGCTTGACTTTTCAACCTCCGTAAAAGATGCTAATGGTAGAGTAGAAATCATAACAAACACCTTAGGTGATGAAATAAGAAAGATGTTATCAACCTCAGCCTCTTACGCAAACGAGCTTTCAACAAAGGCTAATGAATTAAAAGAATCCATGCAAAAATTGGCACTTGCTTCAAAAAGCCAAGCAAATTCACTAGAACAAAGTGCAGCAGCAGTAGAAGAAATAAGCTCATCTATGCAAAACATATCAGGTAAAACTGAAGATGTCGCAAGACAAGCTGATGATATAAAATCAGTAGTAGAGGTTATAAAAGATATAGCAGATCAAATAAATCTACTAGCTCTTAATGCAGCTATAGAAGCAGCACGTGCAGGAGAACATGGCAGGGGCTTTGCTGTGGTTGCTGATTCTGTAAGAGAATTAGCAGAAAAAACAGGAAAGTCTTTAAGTGAGATAGAAGCTAATATAAATTTACTAGTTCAATCTGTAAATGAGGTAAGTGAGTCTATAAAAGAGCAAACCGCAGGTGTTACGCAAATAAATGAAAGTATAGCTGAGCTTGAAAATGCGACCAGAGAAAATGTTTCAGTAGCCAGTGATACAAACTACATAACAGAAGGGGTTAACAATATAGCTTCTGAAATCTTAGCTGATGTAAATAAAAAGAAATTTTAAAGATAAGCTTTAGAGTATACTCTAAAGCTTCCTACTGACAACCATCGCACTCTATACTTCTATCAACTGTGTCTATATTACTATCTGGGCTTTCACTTCTTAAATAATACGTTGACTTAAGTCCTAGCTCCCAAGCAAGAACATAAATATCATTTAAATACCCTCCACTTGCCTTATCCAAGGACATAAAGATATTTAGACTTTGTCCTTGATCTATCCATTTTCCACGCACAGCAGCAGCCTTTATCAAAACTCTTTGATCTAATTCATAGGCTGGGGTGTAGTAATTCCAAGTGTCTAAAGTTAAATTTGGCACAACGCAAGGTATCATGCCGCTTAAATTTTGTTCAAACCATTTACGCTTATATATAGGCTCTATTGTTTGTGTGGTTCCAACCAAGATAGAAATAGAGGAAGTAGGTGCTATAGCCATTAGATAGCCATTTCTCATACCATCTCTTTTTACCCTTTGTCTTAATTTCTCCCAATCACAATCACTTTCCTCAAAAAGCCCGTCTCTTAAGGTAAGATCTTTTGCCTTTTTATTTGCTAAATCTATAGGAAAAATTCCCTTGCTCCAATTTGAGCCTTCAAATTTAGGATACTTGCCCTTTTCAGCAGCCAAAGAAGAGCTAGCATTTATAGCCTCGTAGCTTATATTTTCCATTACCTTATCTATCTTATGAAAATGCTCCTCAGAACCCCAAAATATGCCTTGTTCAGCAAGCATTTGTGCCTCGCCCATTACCCCAAGACCTATGGATCTAGTCTCTAAATTTGTATCCTTTACCTTTAAATGAGGGTAGAAATTTAAATCTATAACATTATCAAGCATTCTAATGGCAACTGGAACCACTCTTTGTATATCTTCTTTTGTGTGAATTTTACTTAAATTTATACTTGCTAGGTTGCAAACTGCAGTTTTTCCGTTGTGCTTATGTTTTTCTATGATGTAAATTTTTCTTCCATTTATGCTATCTAGGGTGCTAAGCTTTTTAGCCGGTTTTTGATGCCCTGTGTCAACGATGATTATTTCTTCCTCATCGTAAGACTCTATAGTTCCATCTTCGTATCTTACTTCT
>CASFHJ010000241.1 GCA_949294425.1 uncultured Campylobacter sp. | reverse complement strand
ACTCTCTCCTAAAAATTCCTTCATCTTTTTATTTGGTCTTAAAAAAAGACTTGAAATTTCGCCGCTTCCAATTATCTTTCCATGCTCTAATAAGACAGCTTTTTGTGCTATTTCTTTTACAACTTCCATTTCATGAGTTACTAAAACAACGCTTATGCCTAGCTCTTTATTTATCTTAGAAATTAGCTCTAAGATAGTCTTTGTAGTATTTGGATCAAGGGCTGAAGTAGCCTCATCGCTAAGTAAAATTTTAGGCTTTAAGGCAAGTGCTCTAGCTATAGCAACTCTTTGCTTTTCACCACCGCTAAGCTCCTTTGGATAAGAATTTGCCCTTTCTAAAAGCCCCACAAGCTGCAAAAGCTCGTTTACCCTATTTTTTATCTCCTCTTTGCTCATGTATTCTTTATTTAAAAGCTTAGCGCCAAGCTTACAAGTGCTGTAATGAGTATATAAAGGCATAGCAACATTTTCAAAGACAGTTTTTCTACTCATTAGGGCAAAATGCTGAAAAATCATGCCTATATCCCGTCTTAGCTTTCTTATCTCTTTTGAGTTTTTAGCCACAGCCTTTATCTCTTTATCAAAAACTCTCACAGAACCACTCTCATAAGTTTCAAGTCCATTTATACACCTTAAAAGAGTTGATTTTCCAGCCCCGCTATGTCCAACTATAGCAAAAATTTCGCCTTTTTTTATATCAAGACTAACATCATCTATAACCAAAGAAGAGCCATAATACTTTTTTAAATTCTTTATACTAATCACTTCAAATCCTTAAATTTAGCAAGTTCATTTTCTATTTTCTCAAGCCTTTGCTCTAAATTTTCAAGAGCTTTTTTGTTTTGCTCTATCAAATCCTTTGGGGCATTTTTTAAAAAATTATCATTAGAAAGCATAGATAAAAGCTTTTGTTTTTCTTTTTCTAGCTTAATTTTTTGAGAATTTAACCTCTGAAAAATAGCAGACAAATCAAGCCCCTGAAGAGGGACAAAGCTTTCTAAATTTACACTTATATCGGTGCTACAATCTTTCATCTTAAGATCTACAAATTCTATCTCCTCACTCTTAGAAAGAAGTGATATGAAATGCTTATACTTTTTTAAATCCTCTTTTAAACTACTATCATTTAGCTTTACATAAGCCTTTTTTATCTTTGAATTTGCAAGATCTACAAGACTTTTTGCCCTTCTTATTGAAACTATGCTTTCTATAATCAAAGCAAAAAGCCTTTCTATATCCTCATCTCTTTTTTGAAATTTTGGATAAGGCTTTATCATAATACTCTCGTCATTTTCTAAAGAACTTAAGCTTAATTTATGATACAAATACTCGCTTATAAAAGGCATAAAAACTGACAAGGCTTTTAAGGCTTCTTTAAATATAGCTCCAAGCTCTGCTACGCTTGATTTTTCAGCCTTAGAAAGCTCTATACCAAAGTCGCAAAACTCATCCCAAAAGAAGCGATAAAGAATATTTGCTGCGTCATTAAAGCGGTAAGTATCTAAATTTTCTCTAAGTTCTTTAATGCAAAGATTAAAACGCGACAAAATATACTTTCCAAGCTCACTTTTTACATCAATATCATCTAAATTTTTAAAAGATTTTTCATTTAAAA
>CASFHJ010000240.1 GCA_949294425.1 uncultured Campylobacter sp. | reverse complement strand
GCGGAAGCTATGTCTTCCCGCTGTATCTTTACAATAAGGAAAGCTAATGCAAGAAAACAATATAGAATCTATTGGCGAACCGCTGTATTTAGATAATGCAAATCAGACTTTAATCATAGAGAAGCCAAACTACAAAGAAAGCGAACAACGACTTTTTGTAAATAAAAGCCTTTATTTTGACAAGGTTAGCAAAGAAGTGTGGGAGTATAAAATCGGCGGCTATGCTGTGCTAGATAAATACCTAAAATCCCACAAAGGCGAGGAAATAGACTATGAGTATTTTCAGAAAATAATTAAATCCTTGCATAAAAGCTTAAACATAGAAGCTCTCATTAGCAAGATAAAGCTTTGCTAGATCTAAAAATCATCAAAACCTAGCAAAGATACCTTTAACTTCATACAAAGTATAAAAAGCTTTTCTTATTTTTTAAAGCAAGGATAAATTCTGGCTAAAAATTTGCTAAACTAGGGCTAAAAATTTAAGGTCTATTTATGTTTGTTTTTATGCCTTTATTTAGCATCTTTGTTTTTCTTGCTGGAGGTTATCTTGCAAAGCTTACAAAAATTTTAAAACAAAAACAAGCTAGAAGCTTTCTAGACTTTGCCATTATATTTGCTCTGCCTTGTTTGATATTTGATAAAATTTACCACCTAGACCTTGATTTTTCCTTGGTTTTTTTGATACTTACAGGGCTTTTTAGCTCGGTATTTTCATCATTTGTAGCTGTTTTGCTTGGAAAAATATTTTCTTTTTCCAAAAATACCTTAGTTAGTATGTTTTTACTTTCTTGCTTTGGAAATACCATCTTTGTGGGTGTGCCTGTGGTATCTGGGCTTTTTAAGGATCCTCAATTTAGCTCTGAGGCTATTTTTTACGACGCCATAGCAACCACCATAGCAATCTCACTTTTTGGACCCTTTATACTATCTTTTGCAAATAAAAACAGGGTAAATTTCAAAGAAAATATAAAAAAGATAGCCACTTTTCCGCCTTTTTTAGCACTTATACTTGGGCTTATTCTTAAGCCTATATCCTTGCCTGAATTTATCTTTGAGCCTCTTCGTTTATTTGGTGCCTGTGCCACTCCCACAGCACTTTTTGCTATAGGTTTAAGCCTTGCCTTTACTGCTATAAAATCCTCTTACCAAGCAACTATAATAGTAATCTTTGCAAAAATGCTTTTAACTCCCCTTGTTTTCATATTCTTACTTAAGCTTTTTTCCTTAAATTTAACAAAGTCTAGCATAGTAGCCATCATAGAAAGTGCAGTGCCTACCATGACTTTAGCGGGAGCTATGGTAATGAAGGCAAAACTAGACTCCAATCTAGCAGTAAGTGCCATAGCCTTTGGAATTTTATTTTCCTTTATCTCTATGCCTAGCTTAATTTTTATACTTTTATGAGAAAAAATGCCTCTTTTATTTTAAAAAAAGCTTAATTTAATTAAAAAAAGCTATCTTAAAAAATATCAAAATTTTAAAGGAGGATAGATGAAAATAAAAAGGTTTGCAAATTTAGAATCAGATATAGGCTGGTTCGAGCTTTGCAAGGATAAAGAGCAAG
>CASFHJ010000239.1 GCA_949294425.1 uncultured Campylobacter sp. | reverse complement strand
GTTGATGTAAGTATAAATGCAAGTGGACAAATTCAAATTAAAGATCTAAAGCAAGGAAATAATTCTCTTGATTTTCACGCTGTAGCCTTTACTCCCCAATTTGAAGACTACGCCGAGTATCAAAGCGTCTTAGAGGATTTAGAAGCTCAAGGAAATAGCTTAGAAGATCTTACAAATTCTATCATGCAAGAGGCTTTAAACGCTAGTAATGGAGATATAACAAATTTAAATCCCCCAATTACGGTTGGTATAAATGGAACGGATTATAATTTTGGCATAAACCGCACGGATTTTATATCTGGTAATATGACAGATACTGATGGTAATACCATAAATGGTGCTGATTATGATAATGTTTTTTTTGAAAAAGATGAAAACAAGGTATATGGAAATATATCTCAAATAGTAAGCTCAACAGGTCAGTATGCTACGGATTCAACAAAGCTAAGTGAGGTAGCAACAGGAGATCTTAATAACACAATCTTAGAGCTTTCCGTAAATTCTAAGGGCGGGGTAAGGTATGATCTTGTAGTTGATATAGGAAATTCAACAGTAAGCTATGCTGACCCGGCAAATCCGGGTAATACCATAAGCTTTCCAATAATGCAAACAGATACTGCCACTGGAAATTCAGGCAACGTAACTCCTAGCAATAATATAACATATAGGCAATTAAATGACGTAATAGCTCTTTTTGCTTCAGATCAGGCTCCAACTACAAGCATAATCCCAGTAAATAATCAAATAAATGCCGCTGATTATCAAAGATACCAAGATGCCTTAGCAGCTTCAAAGTCAAGTGTTGAAGTAAGTCTTGATTATAAGGGTAGAATCACAGTAACAGATAGGCTTTCAACAGGAACAAATATAGCTGTAGCTATACATGATAGTAATTCCACTCAGTTTCCAGCCCCTCCTTTTAGCACAACAGCAAATGTTACAGAGGGTGCATCTTTATCCTTTAACGCAAACAATGCCTTAATAATTGATGAGCCTCATGTGGATTTGATTAAGGATTTAGATAATATGATAGATGCTGTTTTAAAAGGATATAGAAGAGCTGATGCAAGTAGCGAAGATCCTAGAAACACAGGTATGCAAGGAGCCTTAGCAAGACTTGATCACTTAAGTGAGCATATCATAAAGCAAAGAACCATTATAGGAGCAGATGCTAAGGCAGTCGAGCAAACAAGAGATAGGGCTGAGCTTTTACAAATAAATGTAAAAAGCGTTAAATCAGAGCTTATGAATGTAGACTTAGCAGCTGTTATATCGAATTTAATGCAAACACAAATTAATTATCAAGCAGCCCTGAAGGCTAGCACAACGATGTCTCAGCTTTCTTTATTAAATTACATGTAATATCTTAGCTTAGGCTGAGATATTACATAAAGCTTGGTGCGTCATTTGAAAAGAGTATTAAATCCTTATCTTTAGTGTGAGAGGCTAGAGTTTTTACAAGCTCGTTTTTATCTTTTAGTATTATTTTTTCTATTTTCAACTCCTTTTTAAACAAGTAGGCATTTTTATTGCTCGTTATTATAGCTAGGTCAAAGCACTCATTTATCTTTTGTGCTAGTTTTATATTTTCCTCATCGTTTACTTCCATTATACCAGGACTTACTAAGACTTTGCGACCTTGATAGCTCTTGCAAAGCTCGTAGCTTTTACTCATGCCCTTAAAATTTCCATTAAAACCATCATCTATGATGAATTTTGGCCCTTTTGATATGATTTGTAGCCTATGCTCTACTTGTTTTACCTTTGTAAGTCTTGTTTTTATCTTTTCTATATCAAGTCCTAGATATCTAGCACAAAGTATGCAAACGCAAAGGTTGTAAGCATTAAACTCCCCAAGTAAAAAAGCCTTAAATTCATAAGTTTTTCCCTCTAAATCCATCTTAAAATAAAGCCCCTCAAGACTTGCTCTTAGCTCTTTTATACTAGTATCATATATGCTTTTTATCTCGTCTTCTTTTTCCTTTGTGCTGCTGTGTAAAAAGGCTTTTTCAAGTCTTTTTGAGCTTAGGGCTTCAAGCTTTGTTTTTCTTATATTTTCCTTGCTTTTAAAATACTCTAAGTGAGAAGTTCCAATCTCTGCAATTATACATAAGTGCGGCTCTAAGAGTTCGCTTATTTCAAGTATATCATGTCTTTTTCTAGCACCAGCTTCTACTATGTAAAGCTCTGTGTTTAAGCTTAAGTTTTCATTTATATCTTTTATTATGCCTACTAGAGTGTTTACGCTCCTTGGGGTCTTATAGCTTATAAAATCCTCTTTTAAAATGTCATATAAGAAATTCTTAATACTAGTCTTGCCATAACTTGCTGTGATTAGTATTATTTTTAGCTCTTTCATCTTTTTAATCTTTTTTTTAGCCTTAGCATAAAAATATTTAGCCTCAAAAAAGGAGTAAATTTTTAAGATAAAAAGTGCTAAAAAAGAAAGCAAAACAGCAAATCTATAGTCTATGTATTTTAAAATGAAGCAAAAAGATATGATTAATACTGCATTAAAAATAAAAAATATCTTAACCTTTTTTGTAAGAACTAGTTTTTTATCAAGCTTTTTATTCCATAAAAATATCGAAAACAAAAATATAGGTAAAAATAATAAAAAAGCCTTGTAAGAATACAAAAATACCAAGATAGGCAGGAGTAAAAAATAAAAATGCCAAGTGGGTCTTGAAAAGTGAAATAAAATCCTTTCTATCTTATAAGAATACCACTGCAAGGCAGTGATTAGATAAAAGGATATTAGATAAGTAAGAGAAGATATTGCTAAAAGTAAGCTAAGATACTCAAAATTCATCTTAAGTCTTTCTTACAAAGCTCATATATATTTTTTGCTTCTTTTAAAAAGAAAAAATGATCTCCTTTAAGGCTGTAAAATTTACTCTCTTTTATAAGAGAGTGAATTTTTTCTCCACTTTGCAAGGGAGTTGCCTTGTCATCTTCTCCCCAAAAAATTAAGACATTATTTTTTAAAGAGGCAAAGATATGAGAAAAATCCTCATCTACAACCCTTTTAAAGGTTTTATACATAAGCTCATTCATTCCCTTTACATCATCTGAGGCAAAAAATTTATACAAAGATGAAAAAGCAAATATCTTTAAAACTTTAAAAATTTTTATCTTAAGCCTTGTTTTAAAGCTTTTTTTACGTAAAATTCCAGCACTTGATAAGAGTATGAGATTTTTTATATCAAACTCTTTGCAAAGCAAACTTGCTAATTTTCCTCCAAAAGAATGCCCCATTATGCTATTTATTTTTATCCTTTTTTCCTTTATAAATTTGCTTAGTATCCTTGCATACTCAAAGCTATCTAAGTCTTTTTTTATATCTGATTTACCAAAACCGCATAGATCTATGTAAAGATGTTGATACTCTTTAAAGTTATTAG
>CASFHJ010000238.1 GCA_949294425.1 uncultured Campylobacter sp. | reverse complement strand
CCCTTACGAGCTTTTATTAGATAGTATTTATGATAGGGATTTTGTTCTTGGAGACTGCTTTAAAAAATGCACTAAATTTATAAGTTTTGAAAATAATGTCTTAAATATAAGTTCAAACGCTAAAGATGAGGATAGAATTACCCTAAATAATGGCTTTAAGCTTATACAGCTTATATTAAAGGAATTATTTGGACAAGGCGCAAGCATAGCAGTGCATAAGGAAAAGGAAATAGAATTTGATAAATTGCAAGATATTAAGCAAACAAATGTCAAACAAGATGTGCTTGCTAAATTTGATGAGCTTAAAAAAGATGCAAAGGTTTATAACCCACAGCAAGAAGCTAAAGAAACTTTAGACGAGCTTTTTGGCACACCACAAACAGAGTAAGAGTATGAAAATTTCTATCTTAATCCCAATCTATAATGTAGAAAAGTATTTAAGGCACTGTTTAAATTCTGTTTTAAATCAAAAAGATATAAAAGATGTAGATTTAGACATAGTCTTAGTAGATGATGGCAGCACTGATAAAAGCCTTGATATAGCCATAGAATACGCCAAAAAAGATGAGAGAATTTTTATCCTATCTAAGAAAAATGCAGGTTTATCAACAGCTAGAAATGCCGCTCTTGAGCTTACAAAAGGCACTAAACTAAGGGCTTATTTAGATAAAAAAATAAAAGAGGATTTTTTTATAAAATCTTATAAAAATACCCATAGTTTTGATAAAAGTGATATTAAAAAACTAAGCAAAGATGATATAGACAAGGTTTTTACAAGGCTAGATGAAAGAGTGTATAAAACAGAGCTTAGTGATATAAATGACTTTATTATCCAAGATTTAAGCCCTGATACTTACGTGCATTTTTTAGACTCTGATGATTATCTTGATAAAAAATGTATAAGCACCTGTTTAAGAAAGCTAAAAGATGATTTAGATCTTTATTTGCATAATGTAAGCTCAGTTGATGAAGAAGATGAGCTTATAAAAGAAAAAATTTATCTTAAAGCAAATTTAAGTTTCGGTTCTTATGCTAAGGGTCTTGATTTTTTACAAGATAATAAGCTTTATGATTTTTATTTCGCTTATCAGGGTGCTTTTAGAGCATCTTTGCTGAATTCATATAAATTAAGATTTATAAAACATATATATCATGAGGATCATGATTTTGCCATTATACTTTTTGCTTCAAGCTCCAAGATCTTTGTTGATGATGAGGTTTTGCTTTATTATAGAAGCAGAAGTGGTTCTATAATCTCATCTATGCAAGATGATACTTATCCTAAAAAGTTACCTTTTTATCTAGAGACTTTGAAAGCTAGTTTTAAAAGTTATAAAAAATTAAGAAAATATTATAAGGCCTATTGCTTTTGCAAGTCCGCTATTTTCGTTTTTAATTTTTACGAGGAAAAGATAAACCTAGAGCCTTCCTTTAAGAGTTATAAGTCATTTTTTACTAAGGCTATTTTAAATTTAATACAAATTTTTAAAATTTCTTTAAAAGTAGATCCTTTGAATATTAAAAAAATGTTACAAGCATTTTCCTTTAAAAAAAGAACTATACTTTTTTTCTTTTTAAAAGATTTACACAGACAGCCTAAAAAATTTAAATACATTAAGAATTTAAAGTATTTGCTTAAGGATAAGATATGATATTTGTTGATACTTGTTTTAAAAAACAAAGCGAATATAAGCCTGTATGGATGATGAGACAGGCTGGCAGATATTTGCCCGAGTATATGGAGGTAAGAAAAAGTGTAGGAGACTTTTTGTCCCTATGTAAGGATTATAAAAAAGCTAGTGAAGTAAGTTTACAGCCTGTTGAAATTTTAGATGTAGATGCTGCTATTATATTTTCTGATATCTTAGTAGTGCCGCTAGAAATGGGTATGGACTTAAAATTTATAAAAGGACAGGGTCCAGTTTTTGAAAATCCTATATCAAGCTTAGAAGATATAAAAGCTTTAAATGAGAATTGCTTTAAAAACTTAAGCTATGTCTATGATGCCCTTTCTCTTACAAGGGAGAAATTAAGCAAAGATAAGGCTTTGATTGGTTTTTGTGGTTCTGCTTGGACCATAGCTACTTATATGATAGAAGGTATGGGTTCAAAAAACTATGCAAAATGCAAAAAAATGCTTTATACAAATCCAGAGCTTTTACATGCCCTGCTTGAAAAGATAAATTCTGTCTTAAAGCTTTACTTAGAACAGCAGATAAAAGCTGGAGCTAACGTGCTTCAAATATTTGATAGTTGGGCGTCTGCTTTGGAAAAAGAGGCTTTTTTTGATTTTTCTTTTAAGTATATTAAGGACTTAAGTTCTTATATAAAGTCAAAATATCCACACATACCACTAATCATCTTTCCAAAAGGAATTTCGGCTTTTTTAGATGATATAGATGGAGATTTTGATGTTTTTGGCGTGGATTGGAGCACTCCTTTAGAACTAGCCAAAGAAAAATTAAGCCCTAAGTATGTTTTACAAGGAAATTTAGAGCCTTGTCGTTTGTATAGCAAAGAAGCCATAAGAATAGGTGTAGAAAATATCTTAAAAGAGCTTAAAAATTTACCACATATTGTAAATTTAGGACATGGCATCTTGCCTGATATACCGGTTGAAAATGCTAAGTATTTTGTAAAACTAGCACAAGGTAAGCTTTAGTGTATATTTTTGGACCTATAAATTCAAGGAGATTTGGGCTTTCTTTAGGCATTGATCTAAGTCCTGGCGTAAAACAATGTAATTACGACTGCGTATATTGTGAATTGAGTGCAAAAAAAGCTCTTTCTACTGCTAAGGATTTGCTTGATTTTGATGAGCTTATAAAGGAGTTAAAACAGGCTTTTGAAAAAGGACTTGAATTTGATTTTATAACCCTGACTGCAAATGGTGAACCAAGCTTGTATCCTAGGCTGCAAGAATTAATTCTAGCCATAAAAAAGATAAAAAAAGATAAAAAGCTTCTAATTTTAAGCAATGGTTCTGCAGTTTTAGATAAGGATAAATTTAAGGCTTTGCTCGATCTTGATGTGGTTAAATTTAGCCTTGATTCAGCCTTTCCTAAGACTTTTTTTAGGATAGATAAGGCTTTAAAAAGTATAAATTTAGAGCTTATGATAGAAAAAATGAGTGAATTTAGCTTTGCTTTTAAGGGTGAGCTTGTAATGGAAGTGCTTGTAGTTAAAGGTTTAAATGATAATGAGAAGGAATTTAAAGCCTTAAATGAGGCTTTTAAGAAAATAAGACCAAAAAGAGTTGATATAAGCACTATAGATAGACCTCCAGCCTATCCCGTAAAGGGTGTGAGCGATGAGAGTTTGACTCATTTAGCTTCCTTTATAGATAGTGTCGCTGTTTATATAGCCAGAAGAAAGCCCATAAAGCAAAATTTAGACTTTAATGAGGCTGAGCTTTTAAAAATGCTATCTTTAAGAGCCTTAAGTAAGGAAGAATTACATCTTAGATTTAGTAAAAAAACTGCTTTTTTGCTTGATGATTTATTAAATAAGAAACTTGTAAAGGCTGAAAATTTAGCAGGTCTTGTATTTTATAAGGCTTAAGGCAAGAAATATTTTGTGTTTCTTTATTTTTTCTTGACAAAGTCTTTGTTTTTGATTATAATT
>CASFHJ010000237.1 GCA_949294425.1 uncultured Campylobacter sp. | reverse complement strand
ATGCAGTAAGAGCAGTTAAAATCACAACCCTCTTGTATCTTTACAAAGGCTTTTGTGTGCGTTTGAAAGGATTTAAGTAAGGTAGTATCTTTAAATTTCAAGTCCCCAAGCTCTGTAAATTTTTTATCTTTTAAAAGCAAGGAATTTATCTTAGCCTTGTTTGAGGGGGCTAAGAGTCCAAAAATTTTACCCTCCTCTAGCATTTTTTTGCCAAGCTCCAAACCACAGCCAGTTAAAACTATCTTTACACCCTTATCTTGCATGGAATTTATATAAGCTTTTGTGCCGCTATCAGCACCATTTGTAACGGTGCAAGAATTTATCACTATGATATTTGCATCTTTTTCATCATTTATTATCTCATAGTCTTTTATGTGAGACTTTAAGAGTTCTGTATCATAGATATTTGTCCTACAACCAAAGGTTTTAAAATATATTTTTTCTTTCATTTAAAAGCCTCTAAGGTATTTAAAATCACTTCTTTTGGCACATCATCTTTTATAAAGGCTTTTCCTAGTTTTTCTAGGAGTATAAAATTTATCTTTTTATTATGAGTTTTTTTATCTAAAAAAAATGCCTCGTAAAAATCATTTACATCTTTTATCTTATACTTGCTTGGTAGCTTAAATTTCTTTAAAAGCTCTCTTACCCTTTTTACATCTTCCTTGCTTAAAAGTCCTAAATTTAGTGCTAGTTCATTTGCCATATTCATACCTATAGCCACCGCTTCTCCGTGCAAAAAGCCCTTGTATTTTGTTTGTCTTTCAATGATGTGTGCAAAAGTGTGTCCGTAGTTTAGTAGCATTCTAAGTGAGCTTTCTTTTTCATCTTGGCTTACTATATTAGCTTTTAAAGCTACGCTTTTTGCTATTATTTCAGCATAAAGCTCATGCTTATGCGTAAAAAAAGCCTCTTCATCTAAATTTTCTATAAAGCTTAAAATTTTCTCATCAAAACTTAAAGCCATTTTTATAAATTCAGCCATACCTTCACTAAGTTCTTTTCTATCTAAGGTTTTTAAAAAAGAAGACTCACAATACACCGCTCTTGGTTGCTTGAAAGTTCCTATTAAATTCTTACCAAAAGCATTATTAATCCCAGTTTTTCCGCCCACAGCAGCATCAACACAGGCTAATAATGTAGTAGGTATGTTTATAAAGTCAATCCCTCTTTGATATATGCTTGCTACAAAGCCCACTATATCGCTTAGCACCCCCCCTCCAAGTGCTATTAGGGTGCTTTTTCTATCTAGTTTTGACACAAAAAGCTGGTTTAAAATCTCCTCAGCTGTGGCTAAATTTTTATACTCTTCTCCGTCTTTTATATTTATGATGAAAAGCTCTTTAGCATTTATTTTTTCTAAGATTTTTTTTAGATGAAGTCCTGCTATTTTAGCATTACTTATCACAGCTACTTTGCCCTTAAATTCTAAATTTTCTAATTCATTTATAAAAACATTATAAGAATTTTCTTTTAGTTTAACTTCTATTTTCATAGTTTTATTGTATCCTAACTTAGCTAATTGGTATAAAAACTTGATAATTTTTCTTCATTTTATAATAAAGAGAATTTAAATTCGTGCTTAAAAGATTTCTTACATTCAAGGACATAAGCTCTTTTTTAAAGTATATAAACTGCAAGGAAGCCTTTTTATGCTCTAGCTCTAGTATGGGGTTTTTGTTGTTGTTATTAATTATTTTTAGCTCGTTTTTATAAAGAGCTGAAAGGCTTTGTAAGTGTTCTGCAAGTTTTTTAGAATCATTATCAGGTTCATAATAATAAAGCCAAGAATTTAGCTTTAGCTGTTTGCTTAAATCTATCATAAGCCCTGTTTGATTTTCCAACTCGTCTTCATTAGAGCTAAGTATAAGTGCATCTTCTAAATCCTCAAAATCTACACTTCCTAGTTTTAATATAGGAATTTTTAAAGCATAAAATTCTTTCTTTCTTTTGTTAAAGGTAGCATTATCCACTATGATAAGTCCTACATCATCGTTTATTAACATATCTTTTACATTTTTTATCTTGGTATTTTCATAGTCAAAATGAAGACTTACACTTGCTTTTTTATCCCCTTTTAAATCCTCATAAAAAGAGCAAAGCCTCACATTTATGCAGTGTAAAAAAAGCCTCTTACTTTTCGTGTTTGAATGCAAGATATTAGCAGTTTTATAAGCCTTGTAAAGCTCTTTTTCAGAGCTTCTTTTCATATCTAAAAAAAGATATAAGTTATTACCAAAAGGGGCCGGAAACTGCCCTCTTGCACCCTTTATCTTGTGATAAACATTTAAAAGTATGCTTGGTTCACCAACTATAAGCACATTATCATTTGGCATTATCATAGCTGAAGGATTTGGCATAATGATTTTTTTATTTCTGTATATTAGGGCTATACGCCATCTTTTTTGGCTTATAGAGGATATATGCCTATATGCAAAAATGCTATAAGCTGGTATTTTTACCTCCATAATCTCTCCATTTGAAAGACCAATGTTTTGTGCAAAATTTGGCACATCTGGTAAGAATGCTAACAAATACTCACTCAAAGAGCTTCTAACATCTACTAGCTCACAAAGAGAATCATTTATGCTAAGCCCCCAAAAATCAACCATGACTATATTAAGATCCTCATCAATCTCTCTAATATTATCATACACAGCCTTTGCGTCAAATTCATCTTTCATATGTATGAAGGCTTGAGTATAAGAATTTTTTAAAAATAAATCCTTAAGCTTACTAGCTGAGCTTGGATCAAATTTTATAAAATTTATATACTCATTTTCTAATTTTAAATCTATAGAATCCTCGTTGTAATACACCACATCAAAGTGATAATCAGAAGTTTTTTGTAAACAAAGCCTTTCTAAGAAATACTTTGCTAAAATTCCATCAAGTATGAGTAAAATTTGATTCATATAAACTCCAAAAGAAAAAGGCTAATTATAACAAATGGAATTTAAAATAAAACATAAAGATAAAAAAGCAAGACTTTGTGAAATCAAAACAGCTCATAGCTCTTTTACAACTCCTATATTTATGCCAGTTGGCACGGCTGCTTGTGTTAAGAGTCTTGATTTTTTGGACCTTACACTTATACTTGATGCAAAGATTATACTTGCAAATACATATCATCTTTATCTAAGACCGGGGGCTGAAGTTATAGCTAAATTTAAGGGCTTACATGATTTTACAGGCTTTAATAGATCTTTTTTAACAGATAGTGGAGGCTTTCAAGCCTTTTCCTTAAGCAAAAACTCAAGGCAAAAAGATGAGGGCATAGAATTTAAAAGTCATATCGATGGATCTTTGCATTTTTTTACGCCAAAATCAGTGCTTGATACCCAGTATCTTTTAAATTCTGATATTATGATGATACTTGATGATTTAATACCTCTTCCAAGCGATGAAAAAAGAGTAAAACTCTCTGTGCAAAGGACTATAAAATGGGCTAAAGAATCAATAAGCTATCACAAGCAAAGAAAGGAAAAAGGGCTTAATTTAAATAATAATATCTTTGCCATCATACAGGGTGGAACCTCTTATGAGCAAAGAAAAATTTGTGCCTTAGAGCTTTGTGAGCTTGATTTTGACGGACTTGCCATAGGTGGGCTTAGCGTGGGAGAGGAAAATTCTTTGATGTATGATACCATAGAAGGTCTTAGTAATTTTATAGATGAAAACAGACCAAGATACTTAATGGGAGTTGGAACCCCCCAAGATCTAGTAGAATGCGTTGAAAGAGGGGTTGATATGTTTGATTGTGTGATGCCAACTAGAAATGCTAGAAATGGCACACTTTTTACTAGTTTTGGTAAGATAAATATAAAAAAAGCTGAGTTTGTAAGAGATGAAAATGCCATAGATGAGACTTGCTCTTGCTATACTTGCAAGAATTTTTCAAGGGGCTATTTACATCATCTTTTTAGAGCAAGAGAGCTTAGCTTTTTTAGACTTGCTTCCTTGCACAATCTGCATTATTATTTAAGCTTGGTAAAAGATATGCAAGAAGCCATTTCAAAAGATAGTTTTTCAGAATTTAAAAAAGAATTTTATTCCAAAAGAAGTTAAGCTTAAGGAAAATTAGCTATAATTTTGCTTTTTATTGCGCTCATAGCTCAGCTGGATAGAGCATTTGATTGCGGTTCAAAAGGTCAGAGGTTCGAATCCTCTTGAGCGCGCCATTAAACACCGCCAAAAAGGCAGTGCTTTTTCAAGGCTTTTTGATTAAAAATCTTAGCACAGG
>CASFHJ010000236.1 GCA_949294425.1 uncultured Campylobacter sp. | reverse complement strand
GGGCAGGAGCTCTAGGATTTTGCTTATCCTTTTCAAAGAGTTCTTTTATCTGTGTCAAGCTTTTATCATACTTCCCGTTTAAAAAACCTTCTTTTAAAGGTGAATCAGGATTTACATACATATCCAGCCCAGCTCTACTTATTTTTTCCTTACCCTCAGTAGGGTCTACATCCTTAGCATTAAGAAATACTAAACACAAGGCACTTAGTGCAACTGTTAGAAAAAATTTCTTTTTCATCTTTACTCCTTTAATTTTTTTTATACTCTCTTACTTATTTTTGAACCTACACCGCTTACAAACTTTGAAGCAAAACATTTAAAGAATAAGTTCTAAGACTTTCTTGTTCTTTAGTAAATCTTTCTTTTAAAGCAAGTTTTTCTATACTAAAGCTTTCTTTTAATTCTTTATCTTTTAACTCATTTTCTTTTATTTTAGCTTCCTCATCTTTACTCTCATATCTATCTTTGTAAAGTTCTTTCATAAACTGTATAAGCTCATCTTCTTCATCATTTTCAAAAGGCTTGTTTAAGAACTCTTGTATAGCAGCACTTATATCTATACTGCTTTCATTGCTAACTGTTTCATATTTAGGCACGATAGGTTCTTCATTAAAAAGCTCTTTGTATATCTGTGTTAGAGCGTTTATAGTATCTTGTTTTTGTATTTCATATTCTTCCTTGCTTTTTGTGCCTGGAACATAAAGAATATCACTTTGAATCATTGAAATTCTACTTATAATGTCTTGTTTTAAATCATCAGGGCTTTTATAGTTTTCCGCTAGTTTATTTATACTAGCGTTAGCTGCATCATTTATATCTAATTCGGGATTATCTTTTATTACTGATCCTAGAGCTATATTAAAAGCAGCTGCTACACTTAAAAACCACGCAAGCACACCTCTTTCTTGTCCTAAGTCATTTATTGCTTTATCAATAAGATACTCATTTAAATCAGAGCTAGTTTTTATATCCTCTACTTTTATGCCATTTGTCTTAGTTTCATTTTCTAAAACAACATCAAAACTTTCGTTATTTTCTTTTCTTGTAGTTTTAGCTGAGTTTAACTCAGCTAAATTTTGTGTATATATACTTGAATTTTGCACTTTCATAGCAAATCCTTATCTTTAGTATTTGCTATTAAATTTTAAATTTAAAGCCTTAGTAAAGGCACCTAGTGCAACTGTTAGAAAAAATTTCTTTTTCATTTTGTTTCCTTTTGGATAAAATATTTTCTAACCTTCTTTACTATTGCATAAAATTACAAGCAAAAAATGTGCCATTTATATTTTTTCAAGCAAGGCAGCTAATGCCTAAGTATCTAGTCTTTCATAGCTATTTATCATCTCTTTTATCTCTTGTATTTGAGCTTGAGTTAGCTTGCTTTCGCCATTCATAAATTCAAAAGGGTCTAAAGAAGACTTAGATTTTTCAAGAGATTTTACTAAAGAATCATCTCTTAAGCCACTTATATCAAGCCTTGAAAAATCATTTGAAAATTCAGGCACATCAGGTTCAACACCAAACATTTCTTTATAAACAGCCTTTAAAACATTTGCAGCGTCTTGTTTTTGGGCTCTATATTGTTCCTTGCTTAAGGGAATTTCTCCTCTTATCCTCCTGCCCATTAAAACCTCATCGCTTTGTAAAAGAGAGGCTATTTCTATGATAAGCTCTCCTAATTCTTCTTTGCTTTTATCTTTCATAATGTTTATGAACTCTTCATCCCCATATCTTAAAAAACGTTCAGTATCAATTCTACCAGCTCTTTCATAAGCTTTTACAAGGCTTAAAGCATCTATAGCAGAGGCTATAGCCATATTTATACTACTTTTTTCATACTTGCTCATATCTAAATTTGAGACTATATATTGTGTAAGATTCTAAAGTGAGGGCATTTTTTACCTCACTTATATCTTTTATCTGTTTGTCTAAAACAGATTGAAATCCTCTTTCATCATATAGCTCTTTTTTAGGACTTGTTTTTATGTTCTCCCCAGAATAAAAATTTATATTTTTTACTTGCATAATAAACTCACTGTATATAATTTAAGATTTACAAGCAAAAAATATTCCATTTAAGCACTAAATTTCTAAGGCTTTTTGCCTTAGTTTTTGTAAATGTAGTAAGATGGTTTGAGTTTATAGAATTTCGCTAAATTTATAAGCTTTTTCTTTAAGAATTTTTCTAAGCTCC
>CASFHJ010000235.1 GCA_949294425.1 uncultured Campylobacter sp. | reverse complement strand
TAAGATAAAGCATAACAGCAGGCACTACACCACACGCTCCATTTGTAGGAGCTGTTACTACCTTAGCACCACCTGCATTTTCCTCTGCTACGGCTATAGCATAAAGGGAAATAAAATCTATTATACCTATAGGATCAGTGCTTAGATGCACTCTTTGTGATAATGTTTTTGCTCTTCTTTTTAGATGAAGTTTGCCCGGTAAAAATTCCTCTTTTGTGTGAGTTCCATTATAATACACCTCTTGCATGGTTTCAAAGATTTCCAAACAATAAGTTCTAATCTCATCTTTTGTATTAAACTGAAGCTCGTAATTATAAGAAAGTTGAGCCAAATTCCAGCCCTTTTCATCGCAAATTTTTAGAGCCTGTGTTGCGTTTGGTATAGATATGTCTAGTTTTTGTGTCTTTGCTTTTTCCTTGCCTAGCTTTTCTTTTTCAAGTTCAGCCTCAGTTTTTACAAAGCCTCCACCAACACTATAATAAACCTCTCTATAAATTCTCTCATCATTTTTATCAAATACAGAGATCTTAAGTGCATTTTCATGTAGAGGTAAAAAATCTTTTGAAAAGATTAGATCTTTTTCATAGTCAAAATTTAACTCTTTTTTAGCACATAAATTTAGTTTTTTTTCTTCAAAAACTTTTTTTAAAACCCCTTCTTGTAAATCAGGGCTTAAATTTTTAGCTTTTAGATCACTTAAGCCCCATAAGATCGCCTTATCTGTTAGGTGTCCCTTGCCAGTTAAGGATAATGAACCATAAAGCACTATTTCTACCCTAGCTATATTTTCAAGTAATTTTTCTACCTTTTTGCAGAATAAATTTCCAGCAAGCATGGGTCCTAATGTATGAGATGAGGAGGGACCAACTCCTATTTTAAAGATATTTAAATTAGACATAGTTTTTCCTTATAAAAGTTTGTTTATAGCTGCTGAAATAGCTATAAGTCCCATTATAACTATGAAAGTATCAAAAAGCGGTTTTTTATACTTTTTAAGCACATCGAATTTATAGATACAATAAGTTGGCATTAAGAAAAGTAATATAGCTAAAACAGGACCTCCTATGCTTTCTATGATGCCTATTACGCTAGGGTTTGCGTAGGCTACATACCATGCTATTAAAAAGGTTATTATAGCTGTGATTTTATTTGCTGTTTTGCCTTGAATTTTTCCCTTACTTGCCTTGTATAAAATGCCATTAAGCCCTTCTTGAGAACCAAGATAATGTCCTAAAAAGCTTTTAGACATAGCTATAAGAGCTATTATAGGTGCTAAAAAGGCTAAAAAGGCTGATTCAGGAAAGCGTGTTGATATATAGTCTAAGATATTTACATTTTGTTCCTTTGCAGCTTGAAAATCAGCAGGAGTAAGACAAAGAGCACAGGAAAAAACAAAGAAAAATACTACTATTATCATGAGTATTATTGATTTGCTTATTATATTTGATGAGATTTTTTCAGCTTCGTCTTTGTATTCTCTCTTACAAGAACAAGCTAAAGATGAGATGATAGGTGAGTGATTAAAAGCAAAGACCATCACAGGTATAACTAACCAAAGTGTAAGCCAAAAATTTGAGGTATAAACTACGTTGAAGTCAACATTTGTAAAAAGAGCTGTGTTCCAGTATGGTATTAGCATTAAAGAAATGATTAAAAGCACTGCTATAAAAGGAAAAACAAGCACAGACATAACCTTAGTTACAAGCACTTCTCCAAGGGTTGAAAAAAGCATAAGCAAGGTAACTATGATAAAGGATATTAAAAGTCTATTAGGTTCTTCAAAACCTAGCTGATTTATCCAAAAATTTATAAAGGTAGTTGTTAAATTCGCACTATATACAAGAAGTATAGGTAATATAGCAAAGAAGTAAAGAACGGTAACTGCAAAGCCACCACCAGTGCCAAAATATGTTTCTGATACGAAGGTTATATCATCGCTTGGATTTTTAGAACCTAGGACAAATCTACAAAGCCCTCTGTGAGCTAGATAAACCATAGGATAAGCTAAGATTAATATAACAAGTAGGGGTAAAAGTCCACCCATACCAGCGTTGATAGGTAAAAAAAGCACCCCAGCACCTATAGCCGTGCCAAAAAGGGACAAAATCCAACGTATGTTGTAAGAATTCATAAGTTCTCCTAAAAAGTTAGTCTTATTTAATGATAACATAAAAAATCTTTTTATAAGAAAGAAATTAATTTTTATTTTTTACTTTTTCATCTGTCTTTTTAAATCTTAAATTCATCTTATTTTTAGCCCTTTAAAAGACTCCTTTTTTTGAATTTATCTTTGTGATATTTGTTTGGGAATGATTTTTGCTTGTAATTTTAAATGATCTTTTCAAAGGAGAGAATGTGCAAGTAAGTTACAAAAACATAAGCCTTTTTGAATTTGATGCCTTAAGTAGCTCTTATAAGGAGATTGAAAAAGAGCTTGAGGATTATTCTTTTTCTTCTTTTTTACAAAGTGCTGATTTACAAGAGCTTTCCAGTCAAAATTATGCAAAAGATTCAGATTTTGTTTCTTTTTCTAATGATTTTACTACTTCCCTACAGGCTTACAAATTTAGACAAGATGAACAAAATATATTAAATAAAGAAAATTCTAATACTCAAAAAAGTGCTTTAGATGAGCTTTTAAACCAAGTTTCCTAAGTAAGGCTTAGGAAATTTTTTAAGATATTTTTTTCTTTTTCATTTACACTTAGTTTTATTAAGACTTCTTCTTTATTAAAAGATGGATTAAAGACTATATCATGCTTTAAACACTCGTGTTTGAATTTATTAAAGTCTTTTATATTTATTTTTAAGGATAAGTCATCTTTGAATTCAAATTTTAAAAGTTCTGCTTCTTGTATGGCTAAATTTACAGCTGCTGTATAGGCTCTTACAAGTCCACCCACGCCAAGCTTTATCCCGCCAAAGTATCTAAGCACTATACTAGCCGTATCTACAAGCTCTGCTCCTCTTAAGGCGTTAAGGCAGGGTAGACCAGCAGAATTTTTTGGCTCAAAATCATCACTTTTATCCTCTAGTATTTGTTTATGCTCGTTTAAATATCTATAAGCATACACAAAATGCACCGCTTTTGGGTGCTCTTTTTTCAGACTTTGTAAAAGGTCTTTGTAGTTTTTAAATTCGCAAAGATAAGCTATGAAGACTGATTTTTTAACTTCAAGTCTTGAGTGATGAGTTTTTGCTATCTTATTCATAAAGAAATGATAGCAAAATTATGATCTTTTAAATATACTTAATATGAAAAAGCTTATTTTTTTTAATAAACTTCTTTTTGAATGTAACATTAAATATCTAGCTATATTCTTTCTACCAAACATAACAGCAAAGGAAAAAGGAGTCATTCCTAAGCCATTATTTTCATCTACATTTGCACCATTTTCAACCAAAAGCT
>CASFHJ010000234.1 GCA_949294425.1 uncultured Campylobacter sp. | reverse complement strand
AGGGGGCCGTTGGTTCGAATCCAACAGGGGACACCACTTCAATGAAATCCTAAAATTTATCTTATCTTTTTTATAGGTAAAAGCAAGATAGCAGAAATAAAAAGTAAGATAGCGCTTATAAGAAATATAAAAACGTAGCTTTGTAAATAGCTTGATAAGAGATAAAATACAAAAGAAAATAAGGCTTGAAAAAATCCAAAGCAAAAGGTTAAAAAGCTTATACTATTTATAAAAAGGGATTTTTTGACTATGTCAAAAGCCATTAAATTTGTAAGCATTACATTTGACATTGTCCCAAAGCCCATCAAAAAAACTGAAAAATTTAAAAGATATATATTTGTAGTGCTTATGGCTAAAAAACAAGCGTAAGATTTTAGTAAAAGTATGACTACATGAACAGCTTTTACTCCAAATTTTTGTGCAAAAATTCCACCCAACAAAGAACCAAATAAGCAACCAAAACCAAAACAGCTCTAAGTAGATCCAGCTAAAATTGTATTAAAATTTAACTCTCGTGCCATATAATCAGCCCAAAAAATGCTATGCGGTAAAAATCCTATTGAATTTAGTATATAAGATATGAGAAGCAGTATGAAAAAGAAGGAAAAATCAAGCTTCGTGCCTTTTTCATCTTTTTTAAACTCTGTTTTTTCCCTAAAGGCAAAAAGGGAAAATACAAATAAGACAAAGGATAAGCCTCCCATACTAAGCCAGGCTAAATTTACATTAATATGAGCTAAAAAGGGTAGGGTAAAACCAGCTAAAAGCACACCAACACCAACACCTGCAAAGATGAAACCACTTATGCTTTCTTTATATTTATTTTTGATGTAAGGAAGAACTAAGGGCATAGAAAGGATTATAAGTGCAGAGCAAGCAAAACCAGCTATGAAACGCCAAATAAAGAGCCATAAAAATCCAATAAAATCCATAGAACAGGCAAAAAAGCTAAAAGATGTAAGAAAAAAAGCGAGTTGGGCTATGCTTTCCATGCTTAAAAATTTTTTTAAAAAAGCTACAAAATAAGAGCCAAAGATATATCCAAGCAAAACTGCTAAGGCTAATGCTATGCTTTCTTTCTCACTTAGTTTTTGCTCTAATATTAAAACAGGTATTAAGACTACATATCCATATCTAGCTAGTCCGTTTGATACTACGGTAGCAAAGAAAGAGGCTAAAACCCTAGCTAACATCTTAGATCCTTTTTTAAAGCAAATTTAATCTTTTTAATTTTATAATAGTATTAAATTCATAAAAAAATAAGGATAAATAATGCCCTTTGTTAATATCCGTATCACAAAAGAAAATGGTGAACCAAATAATAAACAAAAAGAAGAGCTTATAGCAGGAGTTACTGACTTACTTGCTAAAGTTTTAAATAAAAATAAAGCTTCTACTGTAGTGATAATAGATGAGATTGATACTGATAACTACGGACTAGGCGGACAAAGTATAACAAAACTGAGACAGGAAAAAAAATAAATATTTTAAAAAAGTTAAATTTAAGATGAGGGTCGGGGGCTTTACTTCCAGCCCTCTATGTAGTTTTTAAGCTTTCTACCAACCTTAGGGTGTTTGAGTTTTTTTATAGCCGAGCTTTCTATTTGCCTAACTCTTTCTCTTGTTACATTTAATTCTTTTCCGATTTCTTCAAGAGTTCTATCGCTTTCATCGTCCATTAAACCAAAACGCATTCTAATCACAGCCTTTTCCCTATCATTAAGCTGGTCTAAAACATCATCAATTTGTTCTTTTAAATCATTTTTAAGTATATGCTCCATAGGAGATAAAGAGCTTCTATCCTCTACGAAATCTCCAAATTTACCATCGTCCTCATTTCCTATAGGTGCTTCTAAAGATATAGGCTCTTTTGTTATCTTGATAACTTGTTTTACCTTATCTACACTTAAGCCAACCTCTTTTGCTATGGTCATTACATCAGGTTCTTTGCCATTTTTTTGTAGATATTCTCTTATTATTTTATTTATTTGATTTATAGTTTCTATCATGTGTATAGGTATTCTTATGGTTCTTGCTTGATCGGCTATGGCTCTTGATATTGCCTGTCTTATCCACCAAGTGGCATAAGTTGAAAATTTATAGCCTCTCTTGTATTCAAATTTATCAACAGCCTTCATAAGCCCTATGTTTCCCTCTTGTATGAGGTCTAAAAACGGCAAACCTCTATTGGTATATCTTTTAGCAATGCTAACTACCAGTCTTAAATTTGATTTAGCCATTCTGCCCTTAGCCTCATCTGAAATTTTCTTTCCTCTTTTGATTTGTTCTAAAATTTCTTTTAATTGTTCTTTTTCTAAATCAAAACTTTTCTTACTAGCCTCTTTTGTTTGAAAAAGTTTTTTTATCTCCATATATGTGCTTACCATGGTGGTTTCTAAAGCCATCTCTGTGATTTCTTCCTTGCTTAGCTGTGTTATATTTTGTAGTATGTTTTTATGTCTATTTCTAAGCTCTTCTGAAAACATAGGTAAGCGGTATTCAAGGCGTTTTAGTTCTTTATCAAAATC
>CASFHJ010000233.1 GCA_949294425.1 uncultured Campylobacter sp. | reverse complement strand
GTTTAAGAGAATCAGGCAAAAAAGCCCTAGCTTTTTTATAAAAAGCAAGAGCCTTTTGTAAATTTTTAGTAAAAAGATACAAATCCCCAGCTAGTTCGTAGTTTTTAAAGTCCTTATCTTTTTTCATAAGCTCTTCAAGCAAGGCTAAGGCATTTTGCATATCTTGAAATTTTACATAATAAGAAATTCTAAGTCTTGTTAAATTTGCTAAATCATACTCTTTGGCTACCTCATTTAGCTCAGCAAGTGTGTTTTTATCGGCATTAGAAAGCATGGCTAATAAAAAGGCTTTTTCAAGCAAACTAGCTTCTTTATACTGCTTAAAAAGATCTAAAAATACCGCACTAGCCCTTTGAAAATCTCCTGAATTTTCATAAGCAAAACCCTTTAAAAGCTCTGTATTAAAGCTATCTTGTTTTATTTGTATCCTTGAAAGTGCTTCTTGCTTTGTAACACAGGCTGTGAAAAAAAGGCTTATAAATATTAAAAATGCACGCCAATACATTCTTTTTCAAGCTCCTTTTTATGTGTTTTAAAATAATCCCAAAAAGGAAAGGTCCTACACTGCTTAGGTCTGTATTCATACACAGAGCATTTTTTACTAGCACTATCAAAAAAAATACAGGCAAGACCCCTCTCATAGCTCTTTTCTTTTAAACTATATCTCAAGCCCACCTTTATGCAGTATTTATCCTTAAACTCATCTAAAGATAGGGAAAAAAAAGAAGCTAAAGCCCTCATCTCATCTAAGCTTAAAAATATATAGCCACTTTCTCCCGTGCAACACTTGCCACCGCATTTTTCACAGGCATTTTCATCAAAATAATAAGTAAAACCCTTTTCATAAATCACAGCTTTTTATCCTCAAGCTTTCTAAAAATTCTTTATACTCAAGACTTAAGTTCTTGTCCTCATACATAAAAAGAGGACTTTGTATGAGGCTATCTCCCTTAAAAGACTTTCTAGCCTCAAGCAAGATAAGTCTTGCCTTAGTATTTTTATCCTTATGTATAAAGCGAATTTTACTAAGTCTAAGTTTATATTTAGTAATACCTTGCATAAGCTCTTGCAAGGCTGAACTTTGATAGCAAAGATAAAGCACCCCTCTTGGCTTTAAAAGAGAATTTGCCTTTTTAAAAAAGCTGTCTATGCAAAATGAGCTTTGAAATTTACTTATCTTTTTGTGAGAATTTAGGCTTTCTTGGCTTCCTGTTTTATAAAATGGGGGATTAGATAATAAAAAATCAAATTTCTTTTCACAAGAAAAATTGAAAAAATCCTCGCAAAAAAGCTCTGCTTTTGTATTATTTTGCTTTAAATTTATCTTACAAAGCTCATAATTTTCTTTTAAAATATCTAGTAAAAAAAGCTCTATTTTTTCAAAATAATTTTTAAGCAAAATCCCTATAATACCGCAACCAGCCCCAACCTCAAGCACAGAGCCATGTAGGTTATTTTTACTTATAAAATCATATAGCAACAAGGTGTCGCTATTATATCTATAGCCGTTTTTTAGCTGAGTAAAAACAAAGTCTTTCATTGCTTTAGAATTTTACTTATCATGGAATTTTCTTTTATATCTTTAAAATAAGTTAGCTTGTGTAAAAAGCTTTTTTGCTTTATTTCTTGCCACAATCTTTCATCATACTCATCTTGTGAGTAAAACTGAAGCAAGTGAATTTCAAAATCGCTTATATAAAAACTATCATTCTTAAAGCCCTCTTTTTTTAGGAGTTCAAAGATGAAATGCAAGGCAAAATAATGATGATTTTTTGCCTCATCATTTTTCCAATAAGCCATAAGTATATCAAGCATGGCACTTGTAAATGGGTGATTTTTTGTTGATATGATAAAGCTAGAAAACATCTTAACCATAAAATCATCATTATAATTAAAATAAGAATAAGCAAAATATCTACTATGCAAAACCTTTTCTAGCTCATTAGCACTTACTCTTTGCGCTCTTTCAAAGACAAAAAAATCCTTTTCTAACAAAACACTTGGAATTTTATCGCTTAAAAACAAGGTTGAATCCATCCAAATGCCCCCATAAGTCTTAAGCAAAGCTAATCTAAGTAAATCAGAAAAAAAAGCCATACTCTTTTGTCCAAAGAATTTTTTTTCTAATCTATCATAAACAAAGCTTGGAAAGTCTATATACTCTTTCATATTGTCTTTATCTAAGATAATGATCTTATAAGCACTCATATGTTTTTTTACACTTTTTATACAGCTTTTTACTAGATCGGGGGCATTGTTTTTACCTTGAAACCAAAAAAGCCAAATTATCTTTTCATCTTCAAACTCTTTTTTTGCTTCAAAGCTAAAATTTTCTAGCTCTGCTCTTAAATAAGGCTTTATGTATTTTTCACTGAGATAAAGGCTTATTTTTGGGTGATCTATCTTGTATCTTATATGCTCTCTCGTCTTTTTTCTAAGTCTTTTAAAGGGTATTAAAAGTCTGCTTAAATGATAAAAAAAGTCATTATATAAGAATTTTTCTAGCACAGCCTCTCCTCTTTTTTATTGATAAATTTAAAATAAAAATACAAAAAAAAGTTCTTCATAAAAGAAAGATAATCTCCTTGTTTTAAGTCCTTTTTAAGTTTAGTCTTTATCTTTTTATACACTTTAATTTTTTTTATATCTAGCTTAGTGGCAAATTCATAAGGCATAAAATAAAACAAAGAATCAAACCAAAATTTTGTCTTATTTACGCTGTAGTTTTGGGGTAAATTTCTAAGTATCCATAAAAATAAAAGCTGGTCATCATCAACTATACCAAAGGATAAAAAATGCTGCAAGGCTTTTTTCATATCCTCTTTGAAAATTTGCCACTTATCCTTACTGGCATACAAGATCCCGCCCATTAAAAAAGTTTCCATGCAAAAATAAAGATATGCTATGCTATTTTCCTCTTTTTCTTTAACTGAAAAAAAATTTATCTTATCCCTAGCTAGGCTATCTTGGCTTTGTAATAAAAAATTAAACTGCGAGGAATTAGTAAAAAAATCAGAGCCATGATTAAAACCAAAGTCAAGCCACAAAAGCTCAGTAGAGCTGCAAAGATTATTTTCTATAGCATGGCAGACAAAAAAAGGTTTTAAATACATCAAATAACAATACAAAGCCGATTTGCACTCTATATTTTGCGGGAATTTTCTATTTTTGCTTTGATCATAGTCTGTAAATGTTTTTTGCATAGCCTTTAAGGCATACTCATCAAAGCTACTTAACTCTTTTACTACAACCTTTGTTTTATCATAAAGAGCATATTTTTTTCTTATCTCTAAAATCTCATCTTTAAATTCAGCACTTGTGTAAACTATAAGCTCATTTTTAAGCCCAGCCCAAAAGCTAAAATACTGCATATATTTTTTATAATCCCTTTTAAAAGAATCCAAATCTTTTCTATTAATATCATAAAAGGCTGTTACTATAGTCAATCTTAATCCTTAAACTCATTTAAAGTCTTTGCCACAAAACTAGATTCTTGCATACTAATAACAGGGCTTATAGGAAGAGAGATAACTTCTTTGTGAATTTGCTCTGTTATTGCTAAGCTTAGCTTTTCATACTCCTTATAGCAAAGCTGTTTATGAGGAGGTATTGGATAATGTATTATGGTTTGAATCTGCTTTGAGTGCAAATATTTTTGCAAGTCCTCTCTTTTTTTTGTTCTTATAACAAAGAGATGCCAAACATGAGATTTATCATCATTAAAACTTGGAAGCATTATGTCTTCATTTTTTATATTTTCAAGATAGAATTTAGCTATATTTTTTCTATACTCAT
>CASFHJ010000232.1 GCA_949294425.1 uncultured Campylobacter sp. | reverse complement strand
AGGCTTTACTATGGCTTTTCCGGTGTTAGCAATAATTTTACTTATGGATCTTATTTTTGGGCTTTTAATGAAAACAATGCCGCAATTTAATCTACTTGTGGTTGGTTACCCAGTAAAAATAGCCATAGCATTTGTAGTTTTAATAAGTATACTAGGTATTATGATGCAATATTTTAAAAATTTAGCCTTAAAGGTTTTTGAAAATATGCAAACTTTATTTTTTATCTAAGTAATAAATAATTTTAAATATACTAAAATAAGAAGCTTTTTTTAAAGGATAATATATGAAAATTTTGCTCTTAAATAAAAACCCCATTATATCCAAACTTGTTAAGTTAAGTGCTGAAAAAATAGGCTATGATTTTGAAGAAAAAGAAAAATATAAAAAAGGTCTAAAAGCAGATATTATCATAGTAGATAGCGAGATAGAGCTTGATTTAAAAGAGCTTAGCTCAGAGTGTTTAAAACTAATATACCTAAGTGCTAAAAAAGATGAGAAAAAAGATGCAGATGGCTTTATAGGCATAAGTAAGCCTTTCTTACCGACTGATTTACTAGAATTAATACAAGAAAAAGAAACACAAGCTATAGATACAGAGGAGAAAGTGAGCGAGGATAAAAATCCTTACGATGATATGAATATAGATCTAGATAATTTAAATTTCCAAATAGATGAGACAAAAGAGGATAAAACAGAGGAAGTAAAAGAAGAAAACAAAGATAAAGAGGAGCCAAAAGAAGATGAAGAAGATGAATTTTTGGAAGAAAATCTTGATTTTGGTGGTATAGATGAAACACAAGATAAAGAGCAAAAAGATCAAGTCATAGATGATGAGAAAAATGAGAATTTTGATGAGCATGATTTAGATGAAGCCTTAAAGCTAAGTGAAGAGGAAAAAAATGAAAAAATAGATGAATATATAGATAAAGATGAGGATTTAAGCCTTGATTTCAAAGATACGCAAGATGAGCAAGAGCAAAAATATATATTTGGCACAGAAGAAGAGCTACAAACCCAAACAGATACCATAGATCTAAAAGATGATGAAATAAAGGTAGATGAAGATGAGTTAAATATAAATGAAGATCCAAAAGACTTAAAGCCAGAAGAAAAGCACGAAACCCTAAAAGATGGGGAAGAATCTAGCGAAAATACAAAGCTTAAAGATGAATTTTTACATGAAGATTTTTTAAGCTTAGAGCAAAATTTAGATACAAACAAAGAAGAAGAGATAAAAGAAAACTTAACACAAAATGAAACACAAATGTTTGACTTAGACAATATCTCACATGAAAACTTAGATAGTGAACAACCATTTGTAGTTGAGGAAAAGAAAGAAGAGGAAATAAATTTTGATGACATACCGCAAGATGCGAAATTCATAGGGCAAGACGAAGATGACGAAAGCATAGATGAAATAAGACCTTCCTTACTTGAGAATGATGAGATAAATGTTGAGGAAAAAAGCGTTCAAGAAAAGATAAAAGAAGAACTTGCCATACTAAATGAAATGGACGAAGCACCCTTAGCAGAAAGTGATAATGATCCTATCCTAGAAAATCTTGAAAATAAAAATTTTATAGATATAAGTGATGAAAATACAAGCTTTAAAGAGGATTTAAAATCCATAAAACAAGCAGATATACAAAAGGCGCTTGGAGAGGAATTTAAGGCTTATGATGATGAAAGCAAAGAAACAAATGAAAATTTACATGATAATGAAATAATAAATGAGCTTAGCCAAGGTATAGCAAGTGCGATAAAATCAAGCATAAAAGACGATGCCTTAAAAGCAGCACTTAAGGGCATGAATATGAATATAAACATAAGCATAAATTTTAGCGAGGATAAAAATTGAAAGAAAGCTTCATATTTTTAGTATCAGGACCAAGCGGTGCTGGTAAGTCAACCCTTTTATCAAAGCTCTTAAAAGAATTCAAAGATGAGCTTTATTTTTCTATATCTCATACAACTAGAAAGGCAAGGAATACAGAGATAGACGGGGTGGATTATCATTTTATAAGCAAAGAGGACTTTGAAAATAAGATAAAAAACGATGAATTCTTAGAATACGCCCTAGTGCATAACAACTACTACGGCACCTCAATAACTGAGGTAAAAAAAGCCTTACAACTGGGTAAAATAGTGGTTTTTGACATAGATGTTCAGGGATTTTTGATAACAAGAAATAAATTCAAAGATGAGCTTTGCTCTGTTTTTATAAGCACAAAAACACTTAGTGATCTTGAAAAAAGGCTAAATGGCAGGAATTCACAAGATAAAAATTTAAAAGATAGATTAGCAAACGCACAAAAAGAAATGAATTCTTTAAAAGAATATGATTATTTGATAATAAATGATGATCTTACAAGCTCCTATGCAAAGTTAAAAAATATATTTTTGGCTGAAAAATTAAGAATTAAGAGATATAATTTAGATAAAATTTTACAAGAATGGAAAAACTAAGGAGATAAGATGGGATTAAGCTCTATAGGACCAGGACAATGGCTTATAATTTTATTAATAATTATACTACTCTTTGGTGCTAAAAAGATACCAGAGTTAGCTAAAGGCTTAGGAAGAGGTATAAAGACATTTAAAAATGAGATGGCTTCAGATGATGAAAAAAAAGACTCACAAAAAATAGAGGAAAAAGTCGAACACGAACATTTTAAAGCAGAAGAGCAAGGTATAAAATCAGAAGAAAAAAAGGCTTAAATTTTTGAAAGCACAGGTATATAAACTCATAAAAAATAAATTACAAAGAGACTTTGTATTAGAAAGCCCCAAGGATAAAAACCTAGCCCACTTTGCAAGCCCCCTAGCCTTTTCTTTGGCCAAAGAACTTAAAAAAAATCCAAATATAATAGCATCTGAACTAGCCCTACTCTTTGAAAAAGACGAGAATTTTCAAAGTGTGGAGGCTTTGAATGGGTATTTAAATTTCAAGTTAT
>CASFHJ010000231.1 GCA_949294425.1 uncultured Campylobacter sp. | reverse complement strand
TACCTAGTGTAGATGAGCTTAAAAATACTATAAGAGCTATACTAGAAAAGCTACCTAAGGAAAAAATTTGGATAAATCCAGATTGTGGACTTAAAACTAGAGGAGAGGCTGAAGTTATACAAAGTCTTAAAAATATGAGTGAAGCAACAACGCAGATAAGAAAAGAGCTTTAAATCTGGAGTGATTAAATGAACAAAAAACAAAGCTTTTCCTTTGAAATTTATCCACCAAGAAAGAGTGATTCGGTGGATAAAATTTATAAGGTTTTAGAGGAATTAAAGGGCTTAGAGCCTGATTTCATAAGTGTTACTTTTGGAGCTGGTGGTTCTGCAAATTCCAAAAATACCTTAGATATTTCAAGGCTAGTTCAAGAAAGATACCATACAAAAAGCATAGTCCACTTACCTTGCATACATTTAAATAAAGAGGATATAAAAATTATATTAGATGAGTGCAAGATGCACGGGCTTACAAACATACTTGCCCTAAGGGGAGATGTTGTTGAAAATAAGGCCATAAGCAAGGATTTTGCTTATGCTAGTGATTTGGTTGAATTTATAAAGTCTCAAGGTGATTTTAAGGTTTATGCTGCTTGTTATCCTGAAAAGCACAATGACGCAAAGAGTATGGCTGAGGATATTAGAAATTTAAAGCTAAAGGTTGATGCTGGTGCTGAAATTTTGCTTACCCAGCTTTTTTTTGACAATGCAGATTTTTACCGCTTCAAAGAGTATTGCGATATAGCTGATATTAAGTGCGAGATTTATGCTGGTATAATGCCCGTTGCAAATAAAAGACAGGTTTTAAAAATCAGCTCTATGTGCGGTGCAAGGATTCCAAAAAAATTTCAGCAAATTTTACATAAGTATGAAAATAACGACAGAGCTATGGTTGATGCGGGTATAGCTTATGCTATAGAACAAATCGTTGATTTGCTTACAAATGATGTAGATGGAATTCATCTTTACACTATGAATAATTCTTATATAGCAAGGAGAATTTACGAGGCTACTCACTCTTTGTTTTAAGGCTTTGTATTTTTAGAGCTATATTTTTAGAGCTGATTTTTTCTAAGCTTTTAAAATCAGCTTCATATATAGCTTCAAAGCTTCCAAAATATTTAAGTAGCTTTTGTATATAAGCCTTGCTTATGCCTAAATTTTGAAGCTTTGAACTTTGTAAATTTTGTTTTTGCCTAGTTTTTTTATGAAAGGATATGGCAAATCTGTGAGCCTCATCTCTTAGTTTTTGCAAAAAAAGCAGCTTTTCATCATCTTTGCTTAGCTTAAAACTAGAGAGCTTACTATGCAACTCATCTTTTGCAAAGCCCTTTGCACGTCTTGTTTTATGATCTAGCTTTTCTTTTGATATGGCTAATACATCTATATTTAAGCCATAACTTTTAACTAGGTCTAATGCCAAATTTAGCAAGGTCTTACCCCCGTCTATCAGCCACAAATCAGGAGCATCAAGCTCATCTATCATATCAAGCCTTCTTAATAAAA
>CASFHJ010000230.1 GCA_949294425.1 uncultured Campylobacter sp. | reverse complement strand
CTCTTTGCATCAATGTCCTTTAGTATGATCTTGCTCGGTGGCTAATAAATCTCTTTGAGAGATTAAGGGCTTTTGTATTTCCCAGTCAATACCTATTCTTTCATCGTTATAAGCAAAGGTAAATTGCTCGTTTACATCAGCATATTCACCTTCATAAGCGTATTTATAGTGATAAACGGCTTTGTGAGACTTAACAAGATGAGCATTGCCCATTCTTGGAGTAAGAAGAAGTAAAATTTGATTATCCTCGTTGATGATAAATTTTTCGTGCTTTAAGTAGCTCTTACTTTCTTTTCTACAATCAACTACAACTTGTAAAATCTCACCATAAACGCAAGTAACAAGCTTATAGCTTTTGTCATCGCCGTGAATTCCTCTTAAGACGTCTTTTTTTGAAGTACTGAATTTATCATGCTTAAAATACAAGCCACTAGGAAGTAGCTTTTCTAGGTAGTCCTTATGAAAAGAGGTCCAAATATCGCCTCTAAAATCCACACCCTTATCTACCTTTATAATCCACAAATCTTTTATGAGTTTGCTTTCTTGTATATCAAAGGAGAAACTCATGCTGATCTCCTTTGGATAGTATTTAAGCTAGATTTAAGTAAATTTTTATATGTTGAGTGTATTGTATCTTTTATTTTACAGCATTTATATATCATTTAACTCCTTTTTAAGTATATCTTTTTAATCTATATAATAATATTTACATCATTTTTTTAAGTTTAAAATTTCCTTCCATTTTTTCCGGCTATGATGAGGCGTAAGGCATTTAGTTTTATAAAACCTGCTGCATCTTTTTGATTATAAACCTCATCTTCTTCAAAGGTGGAATAAGCAGCGTCAAAAAGGCTATCATTTGCACTTTCTCTTCCTCTTACTATGATATTTCCTTTGTATAACTCCAGATAAACCTTGCCATTTACGTGTTTTTGTGATTCGTCTATTAAGGCTTGTAGCATAAGTCTTTCTGGGCTAAACCAAAAACCATTATAGATAAGATGCGCATATCTTGGCATGAGTTCATCTTTTAAGTGTGCTGCTTCCTTATCAAGAGTTATGCTTTCTATGGCACGGTGAGCCTTTAAAAGTATACTTCCTCCGGGTGTTTCATAGCAGCCTCTACTCTTCATACCAACAAAGCGGTTTTCGACTATATCAAGACGTCCTATGCCGTGTTTAGATCCTAGCTCATTAAGCCTTGTTAAAAGTCCTGCAGGGCTTAATTTTTCGCCATTTATAGCAGATAAATCTCCATTTTTAAATTCAAGCTCTACTTTTTCGCTCTCACTTGCAGCCTCTTTTAAGCTCTTAGTCCATCTCCACATATCTTCTTCTGGTGCTTTTGCTGGATCTTCTAAGACAAGACCCTCATAAGATATATGAAGTAAATTTGCGTCCATAGAGTAAGGAGACTTGCCCTTTTTCTTTGAAATATCTATGCCGTGCTTTTGTGCATAGGCAAGAAGTTTTTCGCGGCTATTTAAATCCCACTGCCTCCAAGGTGCTATTATTTTTAAATTTGGATTAAAGGCTAGGTAGCCAAGCTCAAATCTTACTTGATCATTACCTTTGCCAGTGGCTCCGTGGCTAACTGCGTCTGCATTTGTTTGTATGGCGATTTGAGCTTGAGTTTTTGCTATCAAAGGACGGGCTATACTAGTTCCTAATAGATACTCTCCCTCATATATGGCATTTGCTCTAAACATAGGAAAAACATAATCTCTTACAAATTCATCTCTTAAGTCTTTTATAAATATATTTTCTTCTTTTACTCCTAATGCAAGAGCCTTTTTTCTCGCATCTTCTAGCTCATCACCTTGACCAATATCAGCGGTAAATGTTACAAGCTCACATTTATACTCATCTTGCAACCATTTTAAAATAATGCTTGTATCAAGTCCGCCAGAATAAGCTAAAACCACTTTTTTAACAGAATCTTTCATTGTCTATCCTTAAAGAAAAAATAAAGCATAAGCATAATTGTAGCTAAAAATGCTTATAAAAGCATTTATAAAATAAAAAAGCTAGAAAATAAGCATTTTTTGTTCCAAAATTTCATCTTTTTTGTTAAAATTATCCTTATGAGAATAGATAAGTTTTTAAATGCAGTAAATATAACCAAAAGAAGAGCCATTTCAGAGGATATGTGCAGAAGCGGTGTTGTTAGTATAAATGATATTGTGGTTAAGGCTAGCAAAGAAGTAAAGATAAATGATATTATAAGCTTAAATTTAAATAGCGGAGTAAAAAAATACAAAGTTTTAGCCATACCTTCCGTTAAAAATATAGCAAAAAGTGAACAAGATAAATACGTGGAAAGCTTATGAAAGAATTTATACTTGCAAAAGATGAGTTAGCTAAACTTTGCACCCTTATAAAAGATGATATGATAGTGCTTTTAAGTGGAGATCTTGCAAGCGGAAAGACTAGCTTAGTAAAAGCCATAGCTAAGGATAAGGGCGTAAAACAAGAGGTATCATCTCCAACCTTTAGCATAATGCAAAGCTATGAAGCAAGGGCTGGTAAAATTTATCACTATGATATATACCAGCACGGATTAAAAGCCTTAATGCAAAATGGCTTGTTTGAGAATTTTTTTGAAAAGGGTTTACATTTGGTAGAATGGGGTGATGAAAATTTAAAAGAAAAACTTAAGAGTTTTGGTTTAGATAGCATTTTTATAAAAATAAGCTTTTTAGACAAGAAAAGAAAGTATGAATTTTATGAGTAAGCTTGAGGTTAAAAATTTAGAAAAAATCATAAAAAAAACAAAGATAATACACGGAATCTCACTTGAAATAAGCAGTGGAGAGGTAGTGGGGCTTTTGGGACCAAATGGAGCCGGTAAAACTACTACTTTTTATATGATTTGTGGACTTATACCTCCTAGTGCAGGAGCTGTTTTTTTAGATGATACGGATATAACAAAATATCCTTTGCACAAAAGAGCTAGAAAAGGTATAGGCTATCTACCTCAAGAAAGTAGCGTTTTTAAAGATCTGTCTGTGGAGGATAATTTACTTTTAGCAGCACAAATTTTTTACAAAGATAAAGATATTTTACAAGCAAAGATAGAAGAAACCCTAGAGCTTTTAAGTATAGAGCCTATAAGGCTTAGAAAGGGACTTAGCTTAAGTGGTGGAGAAAGAAGAAGATGCGAGATAGCAAGATCTTTGATGTGTAATCCTAAATTCTTGCTGCTTGATGAACCCTTTGCAGGAGTTGATCCCATAGCTGTATCTGAAATTCAAAGTCTTATAAATGAGCTTAAAAGGCTTGGTATAGGAGTTTTAATAACAGATCATAATGTAAGAGAAACTCTAGCAATATGTGATAGAGCCTATGTTATAAGAGCTGGGTCTGTTTTGGCAAAAGGAAGTGCTAATGAAATAGCACATAATCAAGATGTAAAAAAATACTACTTAGGAGCGGAGTTTAAACTCCTTGATTAGATGTTAAAGCAAAAATTATCCCAAAAGACTAAACTATCTCAAACCCTGCGTTCTTGGCTTCCTATACTTCAGGCAAATATAGAGGAGCTAAAAGAAAATTTAGAGGAATTTACACAGGATAATCCTTTTGTAAGTATCAAAGAAAAAATAATAACTCAAGACAAAAAAAATAAGAATTTCTATGATTCTTTTTATAAGAATTCAATAAGCGATACCATAGAGGCTACAAGCATAGGTAAAAAAAGCGTTTACGAGCTTTTAGACGAGCAAATTTTACCTCCTTTGTTTCCTACAAAAAGATCCCAAGATATAGCTTATAAGATAATAGAATGCCTAAATAATGAGGGCTATTTTGAATACGACAAGGAAATTTTAAAAGATTACAAAGAAGATGAGGTGCAAAAGATAAGACAGAGATTTAAATTTTTAGAGCCTGTTGGAGTGGGGGCTGTGGATTATAAGGAGGCTTTTGAATTTGCGCTTGAAAACGAGGAGCTTGATGATGAGCTTTATGATTTTTGCATAATGCTAGTAAGAAATTTTGAAAATATAAAAGAGTATGTAAAATCCCCGCTTTATAAAAAGGCACTTAGTTTTATTAAAAAAATCACCATACCGCCTTTCATAGAATACTTTGACGATAGCACTCAAATCACGCCTGATATATACATATATAGAGATGATAATGAGATAAGAGTAAGGATAAATGATGAGTATTATCCTGAAATTTCTTTAGAAACTGATTCTATGGATCATGAGTTTTTAAACTCTTATATAAAGGAGGCTAAAAATTTAGTCGATGCCTTAGAGATGAGAAAGGCCACCCTTTATAAGATAGGGCTTATGATAGTTGAGTATCAGTATGATTTTTTCTTAGGAAAGGATATAAAGCCTATGAGATTACAGGATCTAGCACAGGATCTACAAAGAAATGCCTCCACCATATCAAGAGCCATAGCAAATAAATATATAGCTTGCGAAAGGGGCATAATACCGCTTAAAAATTTCTTTTCTGTAGCACTTGATGAAGATGGAGAAACTTCAAATGCGGCTATAAAAGAGTATATTTCAGCCTTGATTAAGAATGAAAACAAAAAAAAGCCACTTAGTGATGAAAAACTGCTAAGCCTAGCCCAAAAGGAGTTTTCAAACATACAAATAGGAAGACGCACCATAGCTAAATATAGACAGCAACTAAAAATAGCAAATTCAAGCGAGAGAAAAAAACTCTACGAGCTTTTGTAGGCTTTAAAGCTATATAATCAATCTTTGTAAGATATGAGCTTCAAAAATATATGAAACATTTAACTAAGAATTTTCAACTAAAGCACAGATAATATAATACATATAAACTTTAAATCTTAACTGTTCTTTAATCCCCCAGCCCTTCTTAAACAAAACTTAAACACATATAAAGTTTGAAAACAGCCATTTTCAATACAAAATGAAGAAGTTAAAAAAGTAGGCTTGAAGCTAGAATTTTCAATGTGTAGAAGTATGTATGGTGGCTTTGGTGAAAGTTTTAAAAAAAGACAGAGAAATTAAAGTTTGAATTTAAATCCTTGTAGCCACTTGAAAAGAAAGAAGCATAAATGAAGAATTTAAAAGTTAAAAAAACAAACAAATTTAAAAAAAAGAAATAACAAAAAATTAAAAGCATAAATACATAAACACAAGAAAGGTTTTATAAGCTATGAAAGATGAAAAAAATATAAATGAGTTAATAAATACTAAAGCAAATGATAAAAATGATACTCCACTCATTTCTGTTGTTATGTCTTGCTATAATAGACAAGCTTATGTAGCACAGGCTATAGAATCTATCTTAAATCAAACTTATACAAATTTTGAATTTATCATAATTGATGATTGTTCTACTGATAACACTTATAAAATAGTTAAAAAATACGCCAAGCAGGATAAAAGAATTATAGCTTTAAGAAATAAAGTAAATAAAGGTATAGCTTACAATCGAAACAAGCTTAATAAACTCACCAAAGGCAAATATATAGCTATAATGGATGATGACGACATATCCTTGCCGCAAAGATTTGAAAAACAAGTTAGGTATATGGAGGAAAATCCTGATGTAGCTGTTGTTGGAAGTAGGATAGAAACTTTTCCAGAGAAGGGTAGAGATTTTACTCTATCTTGTAGTAAATATTTGTTACAAATACTCATTTCCATAGCTAATCCAATATGTAACCCCTCAACATTAATAAGAAAAGATTTTCTGCAAAAGCATAATTTGATTTATTGTACAGATTGTGCAAGTGCAGAAGATTATCACCTTTGGTCTCAAATAATCTTAAAGGGTGGAAAGATTGTTAATCTTGATGAAGTTCTTTTAAAATACAGAGTTGAAGGGGATAGACTTTCATCCAATAAAACAACACAAAAAATACAAGCAAAACTGACAAATCAAATCCGCACCCAAATGCTACACACTGTACTTAAAAACAAACACAACATAGACTATATACTAAAAAATGTCAAGTTTTGGCCCTTTGAAACAAACAAAGCCAAAATTCTTTATGAAGCCTTTACTCTTATGCAAAAAGAGGATAAGAACAAGATCATAAGTAAAGAAGCTTACCAAGAAGCTATAGAAAAATTTGTAGGCAAAAAACAAAGAATGCATA
>CASFHJ010000229.1 GCA_949294425.1 uncultured Campylobacter sp. | reverse complement strand
AAGATAATTTATATCAACGCCAAAACGCCCACTAGCTACTTGTTTTATAGCTGAGTTTTTATTTAGCCCGTCTTTTATCTCATATCTGCTTTCATCTTCTCCGCCCTCGCCGGAATTTGATCTAGCATTTATGGAATTCATGGCTATTGCTAAGCATTCATGCACTTCTTTTGATATAGAACCATAACTCATAGCGCCTGTCTTAAATCTTTTTACTATCTCATCGGCACTTTCAACCTTATCTATGCTTATAGCCTCGCTAAAGTCAAAGTCCATTAAATCTCTTAGATTAACCATCTTGCTATTTGCTAAAGAGCTGTATTTTTTAAAGAGCTTGTAATCTTTATTTCTACAGGATTCTTGCAAGTGAAAGATAACTAGAGGATCTAGTAAATGCTCTTCTTTAAAACTTCTGTATTTGTGGTTGCCTACGGAGTCAAGTGCCTTTGTGTTATCTTTAAATGCCTTTTTATGTTGATTTATAAGATCTTTTTCAATGTCTTCTATGTCTATGCCCTCTATCCTAGAGCTTACAGAGGTAAAATATTTTTGTATGAGCTTTGTGCTAAGACCTAGGCATTCAAAAATTTGTGCACCGCAGTAGCTTTGTAGGGTTGAAATTCCCATTTTTGAAGCGATTTTCACTATACCGCTTGATGAGGCTTTTATGAAATTTGAAACAGCTTTTTCATAGCTTATGTCAAGCTCTTTTTGCTTTATTAGTTGTTGTATGCTCTCATATACTAAGTAAGGATTTATAACTGTGGCTCCAAAGCCAAGTAAACAGGCAAAATGATGAATTTCTCTAGGCTCTGCACTCTCAACTATAATGCTAACATGTGTTCTTTTTGACTTTCTAACTAGGTAATTATGTAGTCCAGATACTGCTAAAAGAGCTGGTATGTAGCTTAAATTTTGCTTTACGCCCTTATCATTTAAAACAACTATACTAGCGCCCTCATCTATTTCTTTTTCAACGCTTAAGAAAAGATTGTCTAAAGCTTTTTCAAGAGAGATTTTTTCATACTCAAAAAGTAAAGAAAAATCTTTTACTTTAAATTCTTTCAGTTTTTTTATCTCGTGTAATTCCTCATTGCTTATGATAGGAAGGCTTACCTTTACTTTTTTGCAATGGCTTTCATCTGGCTTTAAGAGATTGCTTTCTCTGCCAAGATAAATTCTTGTTGAGGTTACTATCTCCTCTCTTATGGCATCAAGAGGAGGGTTTGTAACTTGTGCAAATAGCTGCTTGAAATAATTATAAAGCGGTTGATAAGTGCTTGAAAGAACGGCTAGAGCCGAATCATTTCCCATGGCAGCAAGGGCTTCTTTGCCTGTTCTTGCCATAGACTCAACACTTTGTTTTAGTTCATCATAGGACCAAGCAAATACCTTTTGTAGCCTTAAAACCTCGTCCTCGCTTAAAAAATTATGTTTGTAATCCTTGCTTTTTAAATCCTCAAGTCTTACTAAATTTTTAAGCCATTTTTCATAAGGTTTGGCATTTGCGTAATGCTCTTTTACCTCCTCATCAGATATTACTCTTCCTCTTGCTGTATCTACTAGCAAAAGCTTTCCGGGCTCTAGTCTTTTTTTTGCCTTTATATTTTTTTCATCTATTTTTAAGGCACCAGTTTCGCTTGAAAGTATCAAAAAATCATCTTTTGTAAGATAATATCTTGATGGTCTAAATCCATTTCTATCAAGACTAGCACCCATTACAACTCCGTCTGTAAAGATGATAGCAGCAGGTCCGTCCCAAGGCTCCATTAAGGTAGAATGATACTCATAAAAGGCTCTTTTTTTTGGATTCATATTTGTATTTCTATGCCAAGGCTCAGGTATCATCATTAAAAAGGATTCTTCTAAGGTGCGTCCGTTTAGCGATAAAAATTCTAAAGTATTATCAAACATCGCAGAATCACTACTTGGCTTTGCTATTACAGGTAAAAGCTCATCTAAATTTTCAAAATAATCAGATTCTAAAAGCCCCTCTCTAGCACTCATAATATCTACATTTCCTCTTATGGTGTTTATCTCTCCGTTGTGTGCCATATATCTGTTTGGGTGGGCTCTTTCCCAGCTTGGAAAGGTATTTGTAGAAAATCTAGAATGCACAAGAGCTATGGCTGATTTTAAATTCACATCTTTAAAGTCTAGATAAAAATCGCTTAGTTGTGTTGAAAGTAGCATTCCCTTGTATACTATGGTTCTTGATGAAAAGCTTGAAAAGTAAAATTTAGGCACTAGGGCTGCTTTTTTTTCTATAATTCTTCTTGCATTATAAAGCACTCTTTCAAAGGCTAGTCCCTCATCTACATTTGAAGGTCTTTTAACAAAGGCTTGTAGGAAGTAAGGCATAGCGGCAAGGGCTGTTTTACCAATATCGCTAGGATTTACAGGAACCTCTCTAAAGCCTAGAAATTCTAAATTTTTTTCTTTTAAACCCTCTAAAAATATCTTTTTAGCCTCTTCTTTTGCCTCTAAATTTGGAGATAAAAACATCTGTGCTACTGCGTAATCTCCCTTTTTTGGTAGGGTAAATCCAAGCTCTAAGGTAGAGAAAAAGTCATGTGGTATTTGGATTAAAATTCCAGCTCCATCTCCTGTATTTTCCTCAGCTCCAGCCCCGCCTCTGTGTTCAAGTTGCATTAAAATTTCTAGGGCATCGCAGACAACTTTGTAAGAAGCAATGCCTCTGATATTTACCACAGCTGCTATACCACAGGAAT
>CASFHJ010000228.1 GCA_949294425.1 uncultured Campylobacter sp. | reverse complement strand
TTATAGGCTGCGGTGGCGGTGGCGGAAATATGGTAAATCATATGATGAAAACGGGCTTTGATAAACTGGATTTAATAGTGGCAAATACCGATAAACAAGCTCTTGATATATCTCTTGCTAAAACTAAAATTCAATTAGGTGAGAAAACTACCAGAGGTCTTGGTGCTGGAGGAAACCCAGAGGTTGGAGCTGAAAGTGCTAAGGAAAATTACGAGGAGATAAAGGCTTGTTTAGATCAAAGCGACATAGTATTTATAGCTTCTGGTCTTGGTGGCGGAACTGGAACTGGTGCTGCTCCTGTAGTTGCTCAGGCTGCAAAGGAAATCGGTGCTTTAACCGTTTGCGTTGTTACCATGCCTTTTAATTTTGAAGGATCTAAGAAAAGAAGATTAGCTGAAGACGGACTTGCCGAGCTTAGGAAAGAAAGTGATTCCATACTTGTAGTTCAAAATGAAAAAGTGAAGAACTTGCTAGATAAAAATGCCTCTTCAAAGATGGCTTATCAACTGGTAGATGATGTTTTGGCTAAGGCTGTTAAGGGTATGGTTTCTATACTTATGGATAACTCAGAGCGTAATGTGGACTTTGCCGATGTTAAAAGTGCTATGGAACATAGAGGCTTATCCTTAATGGGTGTTGGCTATGCCCAGGGACCTAATGCTGCTGATGAAGCCTTAAATTTAGCCTTAGAATCTCCTCTTTTAGATGGTTTTAATGTTAAAAAAGCTAAGGGAGTGATTATACATACTAGAAGACATGAGGATTTTCCTTTTATGCCGCTTAATGAGGCTTTAGAAAGACTTGCAGAAATGATAGATGATGTTGGTATCAAGCATGGCGATTCTATAGATAATACTATGGGAATTGATGAGATAGAATTCACAGTCGTTGCTACTGGTTTTGATTATTCTAATCCTAATTCTCAGCCTAAAAAAGAGGAGCAAGTTCTTGAAAATAGACAAAATATCTTTGTTCAGACCCTAGGAAAAACCGGGACTCTAAACAGAGAGGAGATAATGTATCACATAGAAAATGAACCTGCTTGGAAAAGAAATCAAATGGATTAAAGCAAAGACTTATCTTTGCTTTAATTTTTAGATGAAAAAGGCTTTATTTTAGTCTTAGAGCTTCTAACATATATTTTTTTATACTCTCTGTCTTATCTTTTATATCAAAGAATAATTCAAAGGCAAAAACTCCTTGCCATAGTAGCATTTCAAGACCATCTTTGTAGGGTGTATTTAACTTTTCACAAAGTCTTATAAAGGGAGTTTTTTCCCCGTAAATGACATCAAATGCGTATTTTGAATTTTTTAAAAGCTTTGTTAATAAATTTTCATTACAAGGTAAGGTTTTATCTGTCAATGAAGCAGATGTGCTATTTATCACTATATCAAAGCTTGTTTCATCTAAATTGCTATAAAGTGAGCTTTTACAAAAATTAAAATCTTTAAGTCTTTCTTGACTTCTATTTGCTACTAAAACCTCTATTTTTTTATCCATGAGTGCAAAGACTATAGCCTTAGCTGTCCCACCTGCACCAAGTATTAAGGCTTTTTTTATGTCTTTAAATTCTGAGATACTTTGTAAAAAACCTAAGGCATCTGTATTGTAAGCAAATATTTTTTTGTTTTTAATTATTAAGGTATTTGCAGAGCCTATTTTTAAAGCCATATCATCTTTATAATCAGCTATCCTAAGTGCTTCATTTTTAAAAGGTAGCGTTATATTTGCTCCGCTTATATTTAAGGAAAGAATTTTATCTTTTAAATCTCTTTCATCTTGTAACAAGTATCTAGTATAAAAAGCATCAAGTCCTAAGGACTTGATAGCATTATTGTGCATTCTTGGAGATTTTGAATGAGAGATGGGCTTACCAAAAACAGCTAATATTTTCATCTTACTTGAAATATAAAGGCTTCTTTTTCTATCTTTTCCCTTATATTTTTTAGCTCATTGTTTATATCATTTTTGGAAAAAGGTCCTACAAGAACTCTGGTTATTTCTTTTCCATTTATCTTTGTTTTATAAAGCTTGTGTTCATAGCCATTTTGCTTGAGTAAGGCTAATTCTTTTGATTTTGGATCAAAACTAGCCACTGAAAAAACCTGTATATAAGCCCCAGCTTCAAGCTTAGAAGGATCAGTTTTTATGTTTGAAAATAATTCTGTAGGACTTTTTACTTCCTCTTGCTTTTTAACTTCCTCTTTTTTTCTTTCTTCTTTCCTGTTTTCTTTTATGATGTTTTCATTTTTATCTTTTAAAGTATCATTTTTATTAGTTTTTTCTTGTTGCTTTTGTTCCATTTCTTTTGTTTGTGTAGCTGGCAGCGTATTTATTTGAGCTTCATTTGTGTTCTCACTTGCACTAATATTTTCATCTACACTTAAATTCTCATCAAGTCCTTGAAGTCTTTTTCTAAGAGCTTCAAATTCATCTAAATCACTTGAGTTAGAATCCGTGATAGGCACCGCATTAAAAGGCTTTTCTATAGGTGTTTGTGGTTCAGATGGAAAGATAGTGTTTGACATTGCCTGAGACTTTGTATCACTACTATTTATTAGCTTCATCACTATCATAACAAGAAGAAATAATATAGCAAGAGCTATAACTCTAAGCAGTATCTTTTTAATCTTTTCATTTTTGTTTGTTTTATCTAGTATTATATCATCGAAGTTGTTTTTATCTGTATCCATAAATTTTTCCTTATTTACATATGTCTAGACCATGACGTGCCTCTTTCCTTATGAAAGACCTCATAAGGCAAAGCCATTATATTATACTCTCTTGGTAAATTTAGAGTAGGAAAGACTCTCCACTCAGTAGGCATTCTACTAGATAACATCATAGAAAGCTTAGATGCTAGCTGGCAACCTTCATTAAGGGTTGTATGCCCCTTATGCACGTATAGGTGCAAGTGTCCGGGAGTCTTTGTCCTATAAGCTGTGAAATTTATAAAACCCTCTTCTCTTAGCAAGAGTTGAGCTCTATGCCAAAATTTATCTGCGTTAAAGCCATTGTAGTCAAAAACTATATTTTCTACATGATCTGTCTTGCTTATAAGATTGTGAGCTACAATTATCTTACGTTCATTATGCTCTCTCATGACCCTAGAATCAAGGGGAGAATTTATCCTCTCGAATTTATTGAAAAAATACCTACCCCTATGCTCAAATTTGCTTACTATCTTATCTCTTTTTATATAGTAATGATCACTTACAATCTTAATAAGCGACAAATCCATTTGTGATATCAAAACATAGCCTTTTTGTAGATTATAAATTCTGAGGCAAGTTTTTTTACCTTTTCTTTTATCTCTTTTTGCACATTCTCACTTTCTATATTATCTAAGACGTCTGCTATATAGTTTCCTACTATTTCTATCTCTTTTTCTTTAAATCCTCTAGCACTTAGAGCTGGAGTTCCTATACGAACTCCACTTGTTACAAAGGGGCTTCTTTTTTCTCCCGGAACTGTGTTTTTATTTACGGTGATACCAGCATTACCAAGAGCTATATCGGCATCTTTACCGCTAAATTCTTTATTTAAGAAATTTAGTAAGATTAAGTGATTATCAGTTCCTCCGCTTACTATATCATATTTTCTATCTATTAAGACCCTTGCTAAAACTTTTGCGTTGTCTACCACCTGTTTGGCATAAATTTTCCATTCATCAGATAGGTTGTATTTAAAACCAACAGCCTTTGCGGCTATTACATGCATTAAAGGACCACCTTGAATTCCGGGAAAAATTGCCGAATTTATTTTCTTAGCTATATCCTCATCATTTGTCATTAAGATACCGCCTCTAGGTCCTCTTAGGGTCTTATGAGTGGTCGAGCTTACTATGTGAGCGTGAGGAAAAGGACTTGGATGCACACCACCAACCACTAAACCAGCTATATGAGCTATGTCTGCAAAAAGATAGGCTCCAACCTCATCTGCTATTTCTCTAAATTTAGCAAAGTCAATAATTCTAGCATAAGCACTTGCTCCACATACTATCATCTTAGGCTTTACTATGCGTGCTATTTCTCTTACCTTATCATAATTTATACGTCCGTCTAACTCAACTCCGTAAAAAAAGCTTTCATAGACCTTGCCAGATGAGCTTACCTTAGCTCCGTGGGTTAGGTGTCCGCCGTGGCTTAAATCCATGCCAAGTATCTTATCCCCCGGGTTTAGAAGAGCCATATAAGCACCTTGGTTTGCTTGTGAGCCAGAATTTGGTTGAACGTTGGCAAAATCGCAGTTAAAAAGCTTTTTACACCTATTAATAGCTATATTTTCTATCTCATCTACAAACTCACAGCCCCCGTAATACCTTTTAGCCGGGTATCCCTCAGCGTATTTATTTGTAAGTATGCTACCCATAGCTTCCATAACCTCAGGTAGTGTGAAATTCTCACTAGCTATCATCTCAAGATGCTCACATTGTCTTTTAAGCTCCAAATTAGCTAGATCATAAATTTCCTTATCAAAAGTTTCTAAACTCATTTATCCCCCTTTATTTCAGTTTTTAGTGGTCTCATTGCTGGAAAGAGTATAACATCTCTTATAGATTTTTTATTTGTTAAAAGCATAACAAGTCTATCTATGCCTATACCCTCTCCAGCTGTTGGTGGCATCGCATAAGACAAGGCTCTAACAAAGTCTTCATCCATATCACAAGCCTCCTCATCTCCTGCATTTTTTGCCTCTATTTGTTTTAAGAATCTTTCATACTGATCTAAGGGGTCATTTAGCTCATTAAAGCCATTTGCTAATTCTTTACCTGCTATAAAGAGCTCAAATCTTTGTGCTATATCAGCATCTTCATCGCTTCTTCTTGAAAGAGGTGATATTGATATAGGAAAGTCTACTATAAAGGTGGGATTTATAAGCTTAGCTTCTACGTAATTATCAAATAATTCAGCCTGTAGCTGTCCTAAATCAAGTTTTTCATTAGCTTCAAAAGAATCTTTCTTTAGTTTTTCTAAGATCTTGTTTTTATCATTTATGATACTTTCATCAAGTAAGCCGTATTTTTTAAGGGCATCTTTGTAAGAAATTCTTTCAAAAGGCTTTGAAAAATCTATCTTAAGTCCGTCAAATTCTATGATTCTCTCAAGATCAAGCTCGTCTAAGAGAGTATGTAAAAGCTCTTCTGTAAGGTCCATCAAGTCCTTATAATCATGAAAAGCCCAGTAAAATTCTATGCTAGTAAATTCAGGATTATGCGTAAGATCCATTCCCTCGTTTCTAAAACAGCGATTAAGCTCATATATTGCCTCAAAACCACCAACTATGAGCTGTTTAAGATAAAGTTCTGGAGCTATTCTTAAAAATCTTTCAACTCCTAAGGTATTGTGAAAGGTCTTAAAAGGCTTTGCATTTGCACCACCGGCAATAGGGTGCATCATAGGCGTTTCAAGCTCTAGGAAGCCTTTTTTTTCAAAGAAAGTTCTTATAGCTCTTATTATCTTTGCTCTTTTTATAAAATCCTGTCTTACTTCAGGATTCATAATCATATCTAAGTATCTTTTTCTATATCTTTGCTCTAGATCTGTTAAGCCGTGGTATTTTTCAGGAAGAGGGCTTATAGCCTTAGTTGCTAGGGTAAGTTTTTCAACGTGCAGTGAAAATTCTCCAGTGTTTGTAAGAAAGGCATAACCATTTACTAACACTATGTCTCCAACTTCTAAATTTTTCTTTAAAAGATTGTAATACTCATCTCCTAAGATATTTTTATTAAAATAAATCTGTATACTAGAGTCCTCATCTTCTATATTAGCAAAGACTGATTTTCCAGCTATTCTAAGTAGCTTTATCCTACCGCTTATAGTGGCTTTTTTATCTTGATCTTTCTTTTCTTCTAAGTCTTTTATGTATGAAAAATTATCTCTAAATTCCTTTATACTCATATCTTTTTTTAGAAAATGCGCATAAGGATTTACCCCATTTTTTCTTAATTCTTCTGCCTTTTGAATTTTTTGCTGTTCTAAAATATTATCAAACATTTATATCTTTATCCTATCGCCTTTATTACAATCAGCACAAATTCCATAAAGCTGCATTAAATGCCCGGTAAGCTTAAATTTATGCTCCTTAGCCACAAGAGCTTGTTGTCTTTCTATAACTGGGTTTTCAAATTCGACTATTTTACCGCAATTTTTGCATATTAAATGGTCATGGTGAGGCTTTGTTGCTAACTCAAATTTCTTCCCAGCTATACCAAAAGATATAGAGGTTGCCATTCCAGCTTCTTCTAATAAATTTAGAGTTCTATAAACCGTGGCTATACCTACATTTAAATCAGGCTGCTTATTTTTAATCTCTATATATAAAGCCTCTGGAGTATAGTGCATATCGTTGTTATATAAAATTTTTAATACTATTTCTCTTTGTCTAGTATATTTAAGACCACTTTCTTTTAGAATTTTTTTAAATCTATCAAGTAATACCTCATATTCTATATTCTCTATATTTTCTATAGACATTTAAACTCCTTCATCTTTTATTTCGTTAAAATTTTGTTCTATTACCTCAATATTGTCTTTTACTAATTTATCATTCATTATAAAGGCACCAAGTTCTTCTAATACCAAAAACATAGAGCTATCTTGCATAAGAGGCTTTATTTTTTGACTTATAAAAGAAATTTTAGTCGTGCAATAAACCAAGATGGCAAAGATTAAAAATACCTTAGCCCCACCAAAAATAAAACCTAATGTTCTATCTAGAAAGCCCAAGCCACTAAGCTTAATTAACTTAGAAAGTATGGCAGCTAAAAAGACACATAAAATCCAAACAAGCACAACTATGCTTATAAAGCCAAGGAATTTAGCAATATCTAAATTTGTTATGTTGTATATATAAGATCTTATGAAAGTAGACATTTCATCAGCATATCTAGAAGCTAGTAAAACACCGCCTATGAGTCCTATCAAGCCTAATAATTCTTTTACAAAACCATTTAAAATGCCCTTAATAGCTATGAGTATAGTAAGAGCTAGTATTAAAATATCAAACCAAAAAAAACCAGCTATCAACCTCTTCTCCTA
>CASFHJ010000227.1 GCA_949294425.1 uncultured Campylobacter sp. | reverse complement strand
CAAACAGAATTTAAAGGCTGTTGAGGATATAGATGAGATTTATTTTAAGGACTTACTAGGGCTTGATAGACAAAAAGAAGCCATTTATCAAAATACCTTAAATTTCATAAACAACAAAGAAGCCCATCATACCTTGCTTTGGGGTGCGAGGGGTTGCGGTAAGTCTAGTCTTGTGAGAGCTGTTTTTTGCGAGTTAAAAGATAGAAAATTAAGGCTTGTAGAATTTTTAAAAGATGATTTACATTTTTTAGTGGATATAATAGATGAGCTAAGAAAGGAAGAATATAAATTTATAATATTTTGCGATGACTTATCCTTTGAAGATGATGATAATACTTATAAATTTTTAAAACCACTTTTAGAAGGAAGTATAGAAAAGATCCCTTCTAACGTCTTATTTTACGCTTCATCAAACAGAAGACATCTCATTAAAGAAAGACAGGCTGATAATGAGCAAAGCTTTTTTAAAGATGAAGATTTACACTTTGCAGATAGTGTGGAAGAAAAGCTTTCTTTAAGTGATAGATTTGGGCTTTGGATAAGTTTTTACAATTTTTCTTTTGATGAGTATTTAGAGCTTGTGGATTTTTATTTTAAGGATTTTAAGATAGATAAAAAAGAACTTCATGCAAAGGCTAGAGAATTTTCAATGCTTAGAGCCTCTCGTTCGCCAAGAACAGCAAGGCAGTTTTACATAAGTTTTAAGGATATATTAATATGAATGCTTATGAAATTTTTAAGCTTTTACTTAGCTTAGATCTTGATTTTAAGAGCTTTGCTTGGCTTGAGGGTAATGAATTAAGCGAGTTTGAGATCTTGCTATCAGTTATACTTACTCAAAATACAAAATGGAACAATGTCTTAAAGGCTCTTGAAAATTTAAAAAAAGCAGGGATAAATGCTCTTGATGACTTGGAAAGGATAAGTAAAGATGAGCTTTGCTTACTAATAAAGCCTAGTGGTTTTTATAATACAAAGGCAAAGAGGATAAAGGATTTATCAGCTTTTATAAAAGCCGATTTTAAGGACTTTCAGGACTTTAGAGATAGGGTTGATAGGGCTTATCTTTTAAAGATAAAAGGTCTTGGTTTTGAGAGTGCTGATTCTATCCTAAATTATCTTTGCAAAAGAGAAATTCTAGTAGTAGATGCTTATACAAACAGACTTGCTAAGGCTTTAGGGTATGAGTTTGAAAGATATGATGAGTGTAGAGAATTTTTTCAAAGTGGTATAGAAAAAAATCAAGAAAAGCTTTGTAAATTATTAGGAAAAAATTGTGAACTTTATGAGCTTTATCAAATTTTTCACGCTCTTATAATAGAATTTGTAAAAAGATACTCAAGGGGTAAAAAGATAGCTGATGAGGGTATAGCCTTGCTAAAAAGCTTAGGCTAATCATCAAATTCTCTGCTTAAAACAAGCCCGTTATTATCTATCTTAAGCTCTATATTATTTGATAAATTTATTTCATAATATAAAATTTTTCTTTCTATCTTTGTTATAGATACGTTTGGATACTCGTTTTTAATTATCAAGGCTATGTGCTTTGGCAAGATATTTGGATTAAGACCCAAATACCTTGCCTTTGCTTCTTTAAAATTCCCGCCTATATCAAATTCAAGCTCTGTGCCATCGCTTAAATAAATCTCATAAGTGCTTCCATCAACTTGCACCAAGCCAACAGAAGCTTGAAAATTCATGCTTATAAATTGTTTTATATTATCAGGTAGGGCTGAGGGCGAGATCATCATATCAGCCTTAAGATACAAAAAGATAGTTATAAGTAAGACAAAAACTTTCTTAGGCAAAGAAATATCCTTATATTTTTTACTAGGATTATATATAAGCTTTGTGAATTGTTAGTGAACTTTAGTGTACAATGCTAAAAAAAGATATTTTAGGTGTTTTTATGTTTTGTATAGCCTTGATAGTTTCAAACTGCATTTTATATTTTTTAATACCAGACAATGCCATTTACTCCCTAAATATCTTTCTTATGAAAGGTGCTTACTGGCAGCTTTTAACCTCTATGTTTATGCACGCAAATTTAACTCATCTTGCCTTAAATATGGTAGTTTTGTATCAGTTTGGACATATTTTAGAAAGGCATTTAGGAAGTTTTAAATTTGGTATTTTGTATTTTATTGGAGGACTTTTTTGTTCTTTATTATCTGCTTTTTATGTGTATTATGATAGCATAAGATCTCAAAGCTTTATAAATTTAGTGGGTGCAAGTGGGGCTATCTGTGTTTTGATAGGTTTTTATGCCTATGCTGATAAAAGATCTTTTTTGGGTCTTGTGATCGCTGTTTTACTTATGAGCTTTGCTCCTATGCTTATGGGGGTTAATGTGGCTTGGTTTGCACACATTTTTGGCTTTATTTGCGGCTATCTTATAGCTAGAACAAGGATACTAGTATGAAAAAAATTTATCTTTTAAGACATGCTAAGGCTTTTAAAGAGGGTAAAAGTGATTTTGATAGAGACCTAAATGAAAGGGGCAAAGAAGATCTTAAAAAAATGCTTAAAAGGCTTGAAAAATATAATTTAAGCTTTGATTTAATCCTCTCATCTCCAGCCCTGAGGACTGCGAAAACTGCTAAAAAATTTGCAAATTATTATCAAAAAGAAGTGATTTTTGAAGCCTCCTTTTATGAGGCTAGTGCTTGTGATTTGTTTTCTTATATAAAGGGCATAGATGATATTTTTAACT
>CASFHJ010000226.1 GCA_949294425.1 uncultured Campylobacter sp. | reverse complement strand
CAAGATCCATAAGCTTTTCTTTTAGTATATTTTTCTTAAAGGCTATGTTGAGTTTATTAAAAAGTTCATTGCTTTCAAGCTCTTTGAAATTTTGTGTAGTTTTAAGCCACTCTTTCTTAGCCTTTTCAAGAGCCTTAAATTTTTCTATTACCTTTAAGGCTCTTTCATCATCTTTTTTGTCATTTTGCTTTTTTGTTTTTTTGCTTTGCAAGTCATCTGAATTCTCGTCTAAATCTTCACTCTCTAAATCCTCTTCTTTTTCCTCATCATCCTCTTCTTTTTCCTCATCATCAAAGCTTTTAAAAAGTTCTTTTACCCTTCTTTCTCTATTTATCAGCGGTTCTTTATAATCAAGTATAAAATCTATCAAATAAGGCACAGAGCAAAAAGCATCTATAATTATATCCTCTCCTAGCTCTATCTTTTTAGAAATTTCAACCTCTTCGTCCTTGTTAAGCAGTGAAATTTGCCCCATTTCTCTTAGATACATTCTCACAGGTGAATCAGATCTTGACCACTCAAGCAAGTCATTTTCACTAGCTAGATCAAAATCATCTTCTAAGCCCATATCTTGCAATTTTTGTCTTTCTTCTTTGAGTTTTTTAGCCTCTGCTATGTTTTTCATCTTAGCTATTTCAGCTGATGAGCAAAGTTTTACCTTGTATTTTTTAGCAAGAGCATCTATCTTTTTTGCTGTGCTAACACTTGGTGGCTTTGGCATAAATCTTACTATTTTTTCATAGGTTAAATAATCATTTGCATTATCTACGAAACAATCTTGTAGTTCTTTATCTGCTTTATTTTGGGACATATTTTTCCTCTTAAGTGTTTTATCCTTGCCATTATACATTTTTTTTTTAAACAAAATATTTTTAAACTCAAATGTTTTTAGCTTTTAAATTTATAGCTTAAAGCCTGTATTTATCAATTTTAAAAATTTGGAACACTCTTTGCTTTTAAAGCCACAAATAATAAATTTTTAAGGCTTAACATGCAAAATGGTTATTATCAAGCAACGGGCGCTATGGTAACTCAACTAAACCGCCTAGATGTTATTAGCAATAACTTAGCTAACATAAATACAAGCGGCTATAAAAAAGAAGATGTTGTTATAGCTGATTTTAAGAGAATTTTTAGAGAAATTCAAGATGAGCTTCCCATACAAAATCACACAAGAGATGCTTCGCGTTTTGTAAATAGCACCATAGATAGAGTGCCTCAAATAAATCACACCTACACAGATTTTAGCACAGGCACTTTAAAATCCACATCAAATCCACTTGACTTTGCTATAACTAGAGAGGATAGTTTTTACCTTATAAAGACAAACAATGGAGAGGTAAGACTTAGCAAAGATGGAAATTTCCAACTTGATAATGAGGGCTATCTCGTAAACAAACAAGGCTACAGAGTGCTTAGTTCAAATTATTTTAATAATCCAGAAAATGATGGCATACAAATAGATCCAAATTCAAGCTATATAAGCACAGATAAAAATGGTAATATAAGTGTTGATGGTGTAAATATTGCTAGGTTTTTTGTAGCACAGGTAGATGATGTAAGAAATTTAAAAAAAGATGGGGATAATGTATATAGAATTTATGATGATGATCTTACAAGAATAAGAGATCTAGCCGAGTCAAACGCTATAAGACAAGGCTTTTCTCAAGGTTCAAATGTAAATCCAGTGCTTGAAATGACTGGGCTTATTGAAGCAAATCGTATGGTTGAAATGTATCAAAAGGTGATGACTTCTCACATGGATGATTTAAATCAAGAAGCCATTAATAAATTAGCCTCAACAAATGCTTAGATAAAGGAGATGTTATGTTAAGATCTTTACACACAGCAGCTACAGGTATGATAGCTCAACAAACTCAATTAGTTGTTACCTCAAATAAAATAGCAAATGTTAATACTGTTGGTTTTAAGAAATCAAGGGCTGAATTTGCTGATTTAATGTATCAAGTGATGAAGTATGCAGGAACTTCAACCTCAAACACCACCTTACATCCATCAGGTATAGAAGTAGGGCTTGGAGTGCGTCCAACGGCTGTAACAAAGATATTTTCAACGGGTTCATACAAGGCTACTAGCATGGAAAATTTTGATGTTGCCATAGAAGGAAATGGCTTTTTTCAGGTTCAGCTTCCAGATGGAACTACAGCTTATACTAGAAATGGACAATTTACAAGGGATTCTGAGGGAAACATAGTAAATTCAGACGGATATTTTTTACTACCGCAAATGACAGTCCCAGAAGGTTCTCAACACCTTAGTATAGCAAAAGATGGGACCGTTTCTGTTATGCTTCCGGGAGAAACAGAAGAAACTCAAATAGGTCAAATAGAAATAGCAAATTTTATAAATCCAGCAGGACTTCACTCTATGGGGGATAATTTATATCTTGAAACCGGTGCAAGTGGTGCAGCAACTATAGGAGTAGCAGGACAAGATGGTTTTGGAGCTATAAGACACGGTTTTGTTGAAAATAGTAACGTGCAGCTAGTAGAGGAGATGACAGACCTAATCACAGGGCAAAGAGCCTATGAGGCAGGTTCAAAGGCTATAACTACAAGCGATGAAATGCTTTCTATAGTTAACCAACTAAAAAGATAAGATAAAAACATAGCTTAAACTATGTTTTAGTCCTTTTTAAATAATTCCTTTTCCACTATGGCACAGATTATATGTCCTATTAATATGTGAGCTTCTTGTATTCTTGGGGTGTCCTTTGATGGAATTTTAAGGCAGTAAGCACAAAGACTTTTCATCTCACCTCCGTTTTCTCCAGTAAGACCAACGCTAAGCACACCCATATCCTTACAAGTCTTAAGGGCTTGTATAATGTTTTTGCTATTTCCACTTGTTGAAATAGCTATAAAAATATCTCCTTTTTTTGCATGAGCTTCTAGCTGTCTTGAAAAAATTTTATCATAAGCATAGTCATTTCCTATGGCTGTTAGTATGGAAGTATCCGTTGTAAGAGCTATGGAAGGGAGGGATTTTCTATCAAAATAAAATCTAGCAACAAATTCAGCCGCTATGTGCTGGGCATCAGCTGCTGAACCACCATTTCCAGCCAAAAGAGTTTTAAAGCCGTTTTTATAAGCTCTTATACATTCTTTTGAAACATCTTGTATAAGGGCTAATAAATTTTCATCATTTAAAATTTTTTCCTTTGTGCTTATGCTATTTGCAATATTTTCCTTTATATAATTTTTCATTTCTTATCCTTTTTTATTTTTTTTCACTAACTTCCTTTGCCACTTCAGCAGCAAGTCTTAGTTTTTCATTATCAAAATGAGTATAAATTCTTGAAGTATTTAGCGAAGCATGCCCTAAGGCTACTTGCACCAATACAAGGTCTTTTTGCTTTTTG
>CASFHJ010000225.1 GCA_949294425.1 uncultured Campylobacter sp. | reverse complement strand
CAAGATCTATGATGTTTTCATCAAAGGCTATGGCACTATCTCTTAGTATGCTAAAGTCTTCATCGCATTTAAATATAAAATCCGCAGCTATTAAAAACATAAGTTTATCCGTTTAAGTGTGATGCTTTTATAAAAATTTTTGGCTTTAAATTCTACTTAGGCACTACAAGATCGCTTCTGCATTCTATACTTGTGTAGACATTTCCTCTTGGGTTAAACTCGGCTACTAGCTTTATGTATTTTGGTTTTAGCTTATCTTTTAGGGTTTTATAAATTTCATTTACACTGGCTTCATGGCTTATATGCCTATACATAAAGGAATTTATGTAAATTTTTATCGCCTTAAGCTCTACTATGAGCTTGTCTGGTATGTATTCAAGCTTTAAGGTGGCAAAGTCAGGATAGCCAGATCTAGGGCAAAGACAGGCAAATTCCGGTAAGTTTATCTTTATAAGATAGTCATTTTCAGCCTTGTTTTCCCATAATTCCAAGTCCTTATCTACATTAAATTCTTTTATCTCTTTTTCTCCGTATCTCATCTTTTTTCCTTATTTATATTTTAAGCAATAAAACTCTAAATTTGTAAGCTCACACCATGCCCTCACTTAGTATCTTAAAGGCACTAAGCTCTGGTTCTTTTTCGTTCTTGCAAATTTCAAGAGCCTTTAAAGCCTTTTCATAATCCCTTGGCATTATCTTAAAAAAGTCTTTTTTGTCAAATTTTTGCATTATGTCCTTAGCTTTTTTAGAGCCAGTGTATAAGATATGCTCTTGTATTATGCTTTTTAGTTCTTTTTCATCTTCTTTGCTTAAATTTTTTATATCTACTAGTTCCTTGTTGATATTTGCTTCATTGTGTCTACCAAAGATATAAGCCACTCCCCCGCTCATTCCAGCGGCAAAATTTACCCCAACATCTCCTAAAACAACCACAATTCCACCAGTCATATACTCACAACCATGCACTCCCGTGCCTAAAACTACAGCCTTTGCACCAGAGTTTCTAACGCAAAACCTCTCTCCAGCTATGCCGTCTAAATAAACCTCTCCACTTGTGGCTCCATATAGACAAGCATTTCCTGCTATTATATTTTCTTCTGGGCTAAAGGTTGCTTCAGGAGAGATCTTAGCTATTATCTTGCCTCCGCTTAGTCCCTTGCCTAGGTAATCATTGCTATCGCCTATGATTTCTAGTTTTATACCCTTGCATAAAAAGGCACCAAAGCTATTTCCTGCGCTACCTATAGCTCTTAAATCTATACTATCTTCTTGCAGTGCGTTTTTACCATAATTTTTCACTATATAGCTTGAAAGCATAGTTGCAAAGGTTCTGCTAAGATTACTTACTTCTAGGCTTAGTTTTATTTTTTTGTTTTTTTCTAGGGCGGATTTGCAAAGTGGAAGTAAAACTCTATAATCAATGCTTTTTTCAAGCTTATTATCAGCAAAGCCTTCAAAATGCACGGCACTTTTATTGTATATTGGAAGTGATTTTATGATCCTATCTAGGCTTATCTTTGCTAACTTGCCGCTAAGATTTTTTTGCTTTAACTTATCTATACGTCCTATCATATCATCAAGCTTTTCAAAGCCAAGTCTTGCCATGTATTCTCTAAGCTCCTCTGCTATGAAATACATAAAATTCACAACGTCTTCAGGCTTTCCTTTAAATCTATCTCTAAGCTCTCTATCTTGAGTTGCTATGCCAAAAGGACAGGTATTTAGGTGGCAAACTCTCATCATGGTGCAGCCTAGCACTATCAAAGGAGCGCTTGCAAAGCCAAATTCCTCAGCCCCTAAAAGTGCGGCTACTGCTAAATCTCGCCCGGTTAAAAGCTTACCATCAGTTTCTAGTCTCACTCTTTGTCTTAGCTTGTTTAAAATTAGCGTTTGATGTGCTTCTGCAAGTCCTAATTCCCAAGGGATACCGGCATGTGGTATAGAGGTTCTTGGACTAGCTCCAGTGCCTCCGTCATAGCCTGAAATAAGGATTAGGTTAGCCCCTGCCTTTGCCACACCAGCAGCAACCGTTCCTACCCCACTTTCACTAACTAGCTTAACCGAAATTTTAGCCTCACTATTTGCATTTTTTAGGTCATAAATTAGCTGTGCTAGATCCTCTATTGAGTATATATCATGATGAGGTGGAGGAGAGATTAAAGAAACTCCGGGCGTTGAATTTCTAGCCTTTGCAATCCATGGATAAACCTTAAAGCCCATTAGTTGTCCGCCCTCGCCCGGTTTTGCACCTTGAGCTACTTTGATTTGTATCTCCTTGGCGTTTACAAGATAATTTATATCAACGCCAAAACGCCCACTAGCT
>CASFHJ010000224.1 GCA_949294425.1 uncultured Campylobacter sp. | reverse complement strand
ATTTTATTTAGCCTACTCATCATCTCAAAGGCTATTTTTTCTATCTTATCCTGTGCTAAGCTTGGATTTTTACTTAGATATTTTTTAAAATTTTCAAGTGAAGAAAGCAAGGTTAAAAGAGTTTTAAAATGACTATTTTTTAAGACTTCTTGATTTAAGTTTTTTTCTTTATTTATGATATTTTTTAGCTCAGCAAGGGAGGTTTTTGGCTCTAAATCCTTTGCTGCTAGGCTTATTATTTCTTGTGTGATCTTATCACTACTTAGTGATTTTATAGCGCTTACAAGGGAGTGAAAGCTCTTTGGTAAGACTTCAGGATTTAAGGCATCTTTTAATTTCGCCTCAAAAAAAACCCCAGAATTTTTAAACAAAGAAGCTAAATTTGCATTCTTAGTTTCACTTGCCGGTCTTAAAATCTGCTCTAACTTTTGTAAAAGTTCGGTAAATACATCACTTTTTTTAAGTTCAGTGGCTAAAAATTTAAGCTCATTGCTAAAATTTGGTGCAAAATTTAAGGCTAAGCCCTGCTTTATAAAATTTTCATTTGGGCTTTTTTCTGAGTTTAATTCACTTAAAAATTTATTTATCAAATTTTCAAGCTTTAAATTTAAATTTTCACTATCAAAGCTCACAGCCTCATGCATAAGAAGCTCTGTTTTAGAATTTATTAAGCCTAAATTCTTTTTTAAGGCTAAGGCTAGATCATCTTTTGTGCTATCTTTTTTAGTAGAGATATTATCTTTTATATCAGTTTTATTGGCACTTACATTTATACTTTGATTTATACTAATCATCAAAGATCACCATATTGCCGGGATTTCTTTTAAATTTGCTTCCTCTTTTTATATTTGGCTTTCCTATGGCAAAAAGGATTAAAAATGCAAGACAAAAAAGATAAAAGCAAACATAGCCATTATAGGCAAAATGTTGCATTAAAAAGCCCAGTATCAAAGGAGAAAACAAAGATGAAAGATAATAGCAAAAAAGCACAGCCCTACCAACCTCTACAAGCTGACTTTTATCCTTTAGCATATCATTTGCCCTTGCTAGAGCTAGAGCGTATAAAGGAGTTAAAGAGCCTAGAAAAAAGGCTAAAAAATACTGCATTACAATGCCGGGCTTAAAAAATAAAAAGCAAAGCATTATGATAAAAGATATTAAAGCACAAAGTATTATGGTGAATTTACGTCCCATTTTATCAGAAATGCTGCCTATTAAAAACTGAGATAAAAAGCCTCCAAGTATCACGCAAAACATAAAATAAGACACCTCTTTAGCACCATAACCCTGCAAGAGTATAAATAAAGAAGACATTGAAAAAAAGCCATTTAAAAGCATTCCTGCTATTATGCTTGTAACTATGGCTAGGGGGACTATGTTAAAGATCTTTGGTATGGAAATTTTACCCTTGCTTAGCTGCTTTGGCTCTTTTATCTTTATGAGATTTAATGGTAATGATGAAAACATTATAAGACAAGCACTCACGGCAAAAAGAACTGGATTTTCAAATTTAAAGCCAACAAGCAAAACACCTATACCAAAAGACATGTAAAAAACGGCTTCATAAAAGCCAAGCACGGTAGAACGCACGGCATTTTTAGCCTTTTCATTAAGCCAAGATTCTATCAATAAAAGTAAGGCGCAATAACAAAAACCAAGTATAAATCTAAGCAAGGACCAAAAAATGATATTGTAGCTTAAGGAATGAAGTATAATGCAAATTGAAAATATAGCTGTAAAAACCCCAAAGGATCTTATATGTCCTATATTTGAAATGATTTTATGTGCTGAAATAGTGCCAAGCAAAGCTCCCAAATAAAAACAAGCATTAACAAGCCCTATACCAAAGGCACTCATACCACTTTCTTTTAATATAAGACCTACAGAGCTTATAATAAGAGCATTTCCTATAAATAAAAAAGACATGGATATAAACAAAGATGTCATCGAAAAAATAGTTCTTTTAGGACTTGGCATATCTCACCCATAAAATAAAGATCAAAACACAAAAAGGCATAATGCTAAGACCTAGCAAAAAGCCAACTACACTAAGCAAATTCTGTCTTTGCAAGGCTAAAAAGCATAATATTAAAAGCACGTAAGCTAAGAGCTTAAAAAAGCCAAAAAACCAGCTCATATGTTTTAGCCTTTCCTTAAATTTTAGTTTTAAATCGGCATTTTTTTCATAAAATCTTACAAAGTTAAATCTTTTATCGCTTTTTTTTACAAAAAAAGTAGGAGTGAAATTTATCTTAACAGAATTTTTTGATATATTTTTTGCATAGGTATAAAATGATGAAAAGATTATAAGACAAGAAGTGAAAAAAGCAGCTTCAAAGCTTAAAATCATAGCTAAATCTTGCATAAAAAAAACAAGAAGAAGTAAATTTGTAAGCAACAAAATAAATATAAATTTCTTGCTTTCTTGCATACAAAAACCTTTTTTTACTTTGAATTTTAATATATTTTTCTTTTTTTGAGTATAAAAAATACTAAAAATAAAGTCTTAAGGCTTTAGATAAAGATGAGTTAAAAACTTAAGAGCTTAAAAAGTCCATGAAAAAATTAAGATA
>CASFHJ010000223.1 GCA_949294425.1 uncultured Campylobacter sp. | reverse complement strand
CGAAAGGGCAATGCAAAACATACCACCTTTACCATTAAATGCAGAACAAACAAAAGAGTTATGTGAGCTACTAAAAGAAAGTGATGATGAAAATTTAGCACTCTTACTAGAAGAAAGAGTAAGCCCTGGGGTTGATGATGCTGCCTTGGTTAAATGCGAATTTTTAGACAAGATATTAAAAGATGAGGTAAAAACCAAGCTTATAGACAAAAAAAGAGCCTTAGCCATGCTTGAAACTATGCTTGGGGGCTATAATGTAAAGGTCTTAATAGACGCATTAAAAAGAAGTGATACTGCAAAAGAAGCTGCAAATGTTCTTAAAAATATAATCTTTGTTCACGATAATTTCAACGAAATAGCAAAATTAGCACAAAGTGATGAAAATGCCAAAGAAATTTTAAAAAGCTGGGCTGAGGCTGAGTGGTTTCTTAAAAGAGAAAAACTACCAGAGGTGATAAAATGTATAGTATTTAAGGTAGCAGGAGAAACAAACACAGATGATTTAAGCCCTGCAGGAGATGCCTTTACAAGAAGTGATATACCCCTACACGCAAATGCTATGCTAAAAGTAAGACAACCGGGATCTTTAGAAAAGATACAAGAACTTAAAAAAAGCGGCAGAGAAGTCGTTTATGTAGGCGACGTGGTAGGCACAGGATCAAGTAGAAAATCAGCAATAAATTCCATACAATGGCACCTAGGCAAAGACATAAAGGGAGTGCCAAATAAAAGAACAGGCGGTATAGTAATTGGCTCTACCATAGCACCTATATTCTTTAATACAGCACAAGATAGTGGTGCCTTACCTATAGTATGTGATGTAAGCGAACTTGAAATGGGAGATGAGTTTGAAATTTATCCTTATAAGGGAGAAATAGTTAAAAACTCAAAGGTCATAGCTAAATTTAAGCTAAGCCCAAACACTATACTAGATGAGGTAAGAGCTGGAGGAAGAATCCCTCTTATCATAGGACGTGGACTCTGTGCAAAATCAAGAGATGCTCTTAAAATAGGAGCTGAAGATATATTTGTAAAACCTAAGCAACCAGAAAATAGCTCTGGAGGCTACACATTAGCTCAAAAAATGCTAGGACGTGCTTGTGGAGTTGAAGGGGTTAGACCGGGTATGTATATAGAGCCTAGAACCCTAACAGTTGGCTCTCAAGATACAACAGGACCTATGACTAGAGATGAGATAAAAGAATTAGCAAGTCTTGGTTTTAACGCTGACTTTGTTATGCAAAGCTTCTGTCATACAGCAGCTTATCCTAAGGTTAGTGATTCAAACTTGCACCAAACACTGCCTTATTTTATGACTAGTAGAGGCGGGGTAAGCCTTAAACCAGGAGATGGAGTTATTCACTCATGGTTAAATCGTTTCGTTTTGCCAGATACAGTTGGGACAGGAGGGGACTCGCACACTAGATTTCCTATAGGTATATCTTTCCCTGCAGGTTCTGGGCTTGTAGCTTTTGCTGCCGTAACTGGCTCTATGCCTTTAAATGTACCTGAAAGTGTTTTGGTAAGATTTAGTGGGGAATTGCAGCCCGGAGTTACCTTAAGAGATCTTGTAAATGCCATACCTTACTACGCCATAAAAGAAGGACAATTAACAGTTGAAAAGAAAAACAAGAAAAATATCTTTGCAGGTAAAATTTTAGAGATAGAAGGTTTACCAAATTTAAAAGCAGAACAAGCTTTTGAATTAAGCGATGCAAGTGCTGAAAGAAGTGCTGCTGCTTGTAGTATAGACCTAAGTATAGAAAGTGTTAGCGAGTATATAAAATCAAATATATCCTTGATAGAAGCCATGATAGAATCAGGCTATGAAGACAAAGAAACCTTAGCTAGAAGAGCTGATAAGATGAGAGAATGGTTGAAAAATCCTACTTTATTAAGAGCTGATAAGGACGCTAAATACGCTTATATACTAAATATAAATTTAAATGAAATAAAAGAGCCTATCTTGGCTTGTCCTAATGATCCTGATGATGTAGCTACCCTAAGTGAAGTTTTAGCAGATGAAAAAAGAGCTAAAAATATAGATGAAGTCTTTATAGGCTCTTGTATGACAAACATAGGTCACTACAGAGCCCTAGGCGAAATCTTAAAAGATAAGGGTATGCTAAAAACTAGGCTTTGGATAGCGCCTCCTACTAAGATGGATAAGGCACAACTCACAAGCGAAGGATACTACGGGGTGTTTGGTGCTGCTGGTGCTAGGATAGAAGTGCCTGGTTGCTCTTTGTGTATGGGAAATCAAGCTAGAGTTAATGACGGAGCTGTGGTGTTTTCAACCTCAACAAGGAATTTTGACAATAGAATGGGCATGGGAGCTAAGGTGTATCTAGGTAGTGCAGAGCTTGGTGCAGTTTGTGCCATACTTGGAAGACTTCCTAGTCCTAAAGAGTATTTAGAGATAGTAAATGAGAAATTAGATGATTCCAAAAAGGCTAACATTTACAAGTATCTAAATTTCAATGAAATCAAAGAATTTAAACTAGCTAATTAAAATTTACTTTATTGTATTTTCGCTACAATAAGGCAAAAAATAAGGATTTTAATTGAAAGTTTTAATACTACTTTGTCTTGCCTTGCTTTTTTCCTTAGCAAATGATACTGGCTGTGCTTACATAAAAAAGCATAGCCTAGATAAAAATTCTAGCAAGGAAGAACTAGCAAAGGCTATAGAAAATTGCTCTATCTCCTTGCAAAATCAAAATTTTTCAAAAAAAATATACGAGTTAGCAAATAAAATACGCGGCTCAAACTTATCTTGTGCCGGAATTTCATACATAGAAAAGCTACAAGAATTTCAAGTGAAATTAGCCCTCTTAATGCTAGAACCAAGCTCTTATATAAAAGAAAGTGATGTAAAAAAAGATGAGGCTTTAAAAAAATACTTTAGATACTGGGCTTATCAAAGTCTTGGAAATTTTAGACTTTATACTGAATTTTGGAATGAATATGGAAAAATCTTAGATCCACTTAGAAAATACGCCCTTAAAAATAAAATTTCAGAAAAAGATAGTGAACTTTTTTCCATAATAGCTGCTAATGAATTTTTATATTGGGCTGTTGGAGAAACGAAAATTTTTAGGGATTTAGATGAATTTTCCCTCTTTGTTTTAGATCCAAAAAATGAGGAAAATCAAATAAAAGCCTATATATACACAAAGCAACCAAATAAAACCCAATTAATGCAAGCTATGCAAGTAGCCTTACTGGCTAATAAATCAAACTCTGTAATAAAGCTTTTTATAGATCTTGGCTTAAATGTAAA
>CASFHJ010000222.1 GCA_949294425.1 uncultured Campylobacter sp. | reverse complement strand
AAAAAATTAAAAATTTAATCCTCATTTAATATGATAAATATTATTATTTTTACAGAAATATTTCTAAAAGAAAGGAAGGTAATGAATTTTGAAAGCATAATATCTCATATGAATGAGCATCACAAAGAAAATCTTATAGATTTATGTAAGAGTTTAAATAAAAATCCAGTAAATGTAGAGCTTAAATCTGTGGATTTTGAGGGCTTAGATATACTTTGCGATGGAGAGGAGCTAAGGATTAATTTTGATGAAAAAGCTGATGAAAGCACTATAAAGCACGCCATAATAAAACTTTGCAAAGATGCTAAGAAAGACTCTGGCACGGATTTTAAGATGGATTCTAAGATAAAAGAGGAGATAGAAAATTTTAAAAAATCATTTAAATCCGTATCCTTAGCCACCCTAAGTGAGGATAAAGAGGTTCTTTGCTCTTATGCTCCGTTTATAAACACAGAGGAAGGGAATTTTATCTACATAAGCGAGGTTAGCGAGCATTTTGATAGCATAAAGGCAAATCCAAAAAATATAGAAGTAATGTTTTTAGAAGATGAGTGCAAGGCAAGTTCAGTCATACTTAGAAAAAGGCTTAGATACAAAAGTGAGGCCTCATTCATACAAAGAGGGGAATTTTTTGACAAAATTTATGATGAATTTGAAAGGCAAACAAATTTTGCTTCTGAGATAAAAACCATAAGAACTATGCTTGACTTTCATCTAATAAAACTAGACTTTAAAAAAGGACGTTTTGTAAAGGGCTTTGGACAAGCTTATGATATAGAAAATGGCGAAGTAAAACACGTAAAATCTAGTTCAAAAGGACATCCTCACAAACATCAAAAATAAAGAATTTTAAGGGCTTTATCTAGCCCTTAAGATAGTATAAAAATACTAAAATTTAAAAAAATATAAATTTGTAACCTTTTGCTACAATAAATTTTAAATTAAGCTTATTTTTTCACAAATCCACAAATAAAAGCACTTTTTTTTATATCATAATTTCAAGGATATTTCAAAAATAAGGAGTTTTTATGAGAACATTCCCCACAAAAGACGCTGCTATGCAAAGATTTAAAAACTTTGTTTCTTTACGCAACAAGGTATCGGTGGTCTTATCCTTAGTTGTCTTGGTAGCGTATTATATTTTTGTCTTGGGAGTTGGATTATTCCCGGAAGTTTTAGGCTTTAGCATAGGACCTAGTTCCATAAGTTTAGGCATTATTTATGGAGTATCTATAATAGTGCTTTCAATCCTAGCTACAGGTCTTTACACCTTTTTTGCAAACAAGCATTTTGATAAGGAACAAGAAGAGCTAATGGAAGATCTCAAAGATAGCGGTCTTTTGGACGAATTTAAGGAAAAGGGGATAGTATGAAGATAATATTTTACACATTATTACTAAGCATTTTTAGCACAAGCGTCTTTGCTGCTGCAGTTGATACTGGTGGGGCAAAGTCAGAATTTAACGCCATAGCTGTTGTTATGTTTATAATCTTTGTCGGTGCTACATTAATAATCACTTATTACTCAAAGAAAAAATCCCAATCAGCAAGCGGTTTTTACACAGCCGGAGGAAATATAACAGGACTTCAAAATGGCACAGCTATAGCTGGGGATTACATGAGTGCGGCATCTTTTTTGGGTATTACAGCCCTAGTTTTTACAAATGGCTTTGACGGGCTTATATATTCTATAGGCTTTTTAGTTGGTTGGCCTATAGTTTTATTTTTAATAGCTGAAAAATTTAGAAATTTAGGTAAATACACTTTCTCAGACATAACAGCTTACAGACTAGATCCTAAGCCTATAAGGATAATATCTGCGATTTCAGGACTTGCTGTTATAGTATTTTATCTCATAGCTCAAATGGTTGGTGCAGGACAGCTCATACAGGTTTTATTTGGCTTACCATATACAGCTGCTGTTGTAATAGTTGGTGCTTTGATGATATGTTATGTTGTTTTTGGAGGTATGACAGCAACCACTTGGGTTCAGATTATAAAGGCTATAATGCTCTTATTAGGAACTACCTTTATGGCGGTAATGATACTTTACCTCACTAAATTTGATATGCATTATTATTTTTCTCAAGCAGTGCAAAATCACCCAAAAGGTGAGGCTATTATGTCTCCTGGCACCTTCCTACCAGATACCATTTCAGCAATATCTTTAGGTATGGCATTAATGTTTGGGACAGCTGGGCTTCCTCATATACTTATGAGATTTTTTACGGTTAAAGACGCAAAAGAGGCTAGAAAATCAGTATTTTACGCCACTGGTTTTATAGGATATTTTTATATACTAACCTTTATCATAGGCTTTGGTGCAATAGCACTTTTATACGGAAATCCTCTTTACACAAATGCTGATGGCTCTTTTAATGGCGCTTCAAATATGGTAGCTGTTATACTAGCTCAAGCTATTGGGGGGGATTATTTCCTAGGCTTTATCTCAGCTGTTGCCTTTGCCACCATCTTAGCAGTTGTCGCTGGACTTGCAATATCAGGTGCTGGAGCTATATCGCATGATTTATTTGTAAATGTCTGCAAGGACGGGGTTTGCGATCCTAAGCTTGAGATGAGGGTAACTAGACTAGCCACAGTGGGACTTGGAATTTTAGCTATCTTGCTTGGTATAGTCTTTGAAAATCAAAATGTTGCCTTTACCGTTGGACTTGCCTTTGCTATAGCAGCCTCTGTGAATTTTCCTATACTTTTACTAAGTATATACTGGAAAGGACTTACTACAAAGGGTGCGTTTTGGGGAGGACTCATAGGGCTTGTAACCGTTGTTTGTCTAGTTGTGCTTTCACCTTCTATATGGGTAAAAAGCTTTGGCTTTAGCGAGGCTATCTTTCCTTACGATCACCCAGCTATATTTTCTATACCTTTAACCTTTATCTTGGTTTATATCTTTTCTAAGCTAGATAAATCCCAAAGAGCTAAAAAGGATATAGAAGGTTTTGAAGCACAAGACTTTAGAGCCCAAACTGGCGTAGGAGCAAGCGAGGCTGTAGCACACTAAAAAATTTAGCCCCAAAAGGGCTAAATTTAATACAAAAATTCAAAACTTCTTTCAAAAACAAAAAATAAATTTCTAAATTTTTTGCTAGAATTAGCTAAAAAAATTAGAAAGACTTTCATGGATAATTACGAATACAGCGAGTTAATAAAAAATTTACAAAACAAAGTAGATAACATAAAATCAATAATAAATCCAGAACAAATTTCAAAAAGATTAGAAGAAATAAAAGAGCTTGAAAATTCTCCTAACTTTTGGCAAGATGTAAAACAAGCCGGTATTTTAGGCAAAGAAAAAACAAAGCTTGAAAACTTAGTAAAACAATACGAAATAGCTAAAAATTCTATAAATGACGCAAAAGAACTCTTTGAACTAGCAAATTTAGAAAATGACGAGGAAACCTTAAAAGCCTTGTTTGAAGATAGTAAAAAACTAGAAGAAAGCATAGTAAGCCTAGAAATAGCCATGCTTTTAAGCGATGAAAAAGATTCTAAAAATGCCATAGTATCAATACACCCCGGAGCAGGAGGCACAGAAAGCAATGACTGGGCTTTAATGCTTTATAGAATGTATTTGAGATTTTGCGAGAGAGAGGGCTTTAAGGTTGAAACTCTAGATTTTCAAGAAGGTGAAGAAGCTGGGATAAAAGATGCTAGTTTTTTAGTAAAGGGAAATAATGCCTATGGCTACTTAAAGGCAGAAAATGGGATACACCGCCTTGTAAGAACAAGCCCCTTTGATAGTGCAAACAGAAGACATACTAGCTTTTGTAGCGTGATGGTAAGTGCTGAAATAGATGATGATATAGAAATAGATATAGAGGATAAGGATATAAGGATAGATTATTACAGAGCAAGTGGGGCTGGTGGACAACACATAAATAAAACAGAATCAGCAGTTAGAATAACTCACTTTCCAAGCGGAATAGTCGTGCAATGCCAAAACGATCGCTCCCAGCACAAAAATAAAGCAACAGCTATGAAGATGCTTAAATCAAGGCTTTATGAACTAGAACTCACAAAGCAAGAATCACAAAATAATTCTACAGAAAAAAGCGATATAGCATGGGGACATCAAATCCGCTCTTATGTGCTTTTTCCATATCAACAGGTAAAGGATAACCGCTCTAATGAGGCTTTTAGCAATGTAGAGGCTATCTTAGATGGGGACATAAAAAAGATGATAGAAGGGGTTTTAATATCTCTTAAAAATTCATAAGTAAGCTAGACAAAAATAGGCAAGTTTTAGTAAAAAATTAAACACATTGGGTAAATTCGTAAAAAGCAAGGCTTATTTTTCTTGTTTTTAAGCTTGAATTAGTATAATTTAAAAACTTAGCTTTTAGTGATTTTAACTTTCTTAGTTAATCTTTATCAAGGAGTGAGTATGCTTGATGTAAGCCTTGTAATGCTAGCAGCTGGTGATTCTACCCGTTTTGCCCGGCCTGTAAAACAGCAATTTCTTAGGCAAAATGATGAACCACTTTGGCCTTATGCCACAAAAAAATTAGCTACTATTTATGATTTTAAGAAGGTGATTGTTACTACTAGTAACAGCGTCTATAAGAACAAATT
>CASFHJ010000221.1 GCA_949294425.1 uncultured Campylobacter sp. | reverse complement strand
AGACAAAACTTAAGATACTTATAAATGAAAGTATAGACATAGGCGATTTAAACATAGCAGCACTTGCGGATTTAGCAGGGCTTAGATATGAAAATTCAAGCTTTATGCCAGATATAAACAAAACAAAACAAAAATTAAATCCAAACAAGGCAAGCATACTTTTAGCTCATCAACCAAAGGTGGTTTTAAACTACGATGTAAGCGATTTTGACCTAGTTCTTAGTGGGCACACCCACGCAGGACAGGTCTTTCCCTTTGGGCTTTTAGTAAAGCAAAATCAAGGCTTTTTACACGGACTTTATGATCTAAGTGAAAAAACAAAGCTTTATGTAAGCTCTGGGGCTGGTTTTTGGGGGCTTAGTATGAGGTATCTTGCAAAAAGTGAGATAGTTTTATTTAATCTAAAGGCAGAATAATGGGCTTTTCAAATTTTACCTCAAGAATTTTTGGAAAAATAGCAGAATTTAACTTTCCTAGCTTTTTACAAAAACTGATTAACAAGGCTTATGTAAAGTATTTTGATATAGATATGAGAGAGTTTAAAAATAGCGATGAGTATGAAAGCTTAAATGCTCTTTTTACAAGAAGCCTTGTAAAAACAAGAGAGCTAGAAAAAGATTTCATAAGTCCAAGCGATGGTAAAATACTAGAGCTTGGAAAAAGCTTTGCTAATGAGTATGAAAATTTTGCCTTTTCTATAAAGGGTTTTACTTACAGCATAAATGAAATTTTAAAAAATGCCTATGAAAAAGATGAGCTTAAAGATGGTCTTGATTATGCAAATATTTATCTCTCACCAAAAAACTACCACCGCTTTCACTCTCCTTTTGATATGCAAATTTTAAGCGCCACCTACACAAGAGGTCTGCTTTATAGCGTGAGTGAAAAAAAGCTAAGTAAAATAGCAAATCTTTACACAAAAAATGAAAGAGTAGTTTTAAAATGTCTTATAAATGAAGACTTTTTACTATGGCTGGTATTTGTAGGTGCTCAAAATGTGGGAAAAATGAGCTTTAATTTTGATGAAAGCATAAAAAGCAATGCTAAAAATTCACATGATTTTGTAAGAAAATATGAAAAAGTATTTGTAAAAAAAGGCGAGGAGCTTGGTTGTTTTGAAATGGGTTCAACCATAGTTTTAATCGCACAAAACTCTAAGATAAATTTCAAAGTAAAATCAAATCAAGAGATAAAATTTGCTCAAAAAATTGCAGAGTTTAATAAGTGAAAACCAAAGATACGATAAAAATAGCCTTTAGCATAAACTCCACGGAAAGAGTATGGCAAATGCCTTTTTTTGCAGCACTTGGGGTTGGAGTGGTGCTTAGCATTTCTGCTTATTATGATAGGATTGATTTAGGGCTTATATCCATGTTAGGTGTTTTAGCTTTTGTACGTGCCAAATACCCCTCTTTATCATAGAATGGCAATTGTGATGTCTTGTTCTTTTGGAATTTGTCTTTGTTTTTTTTTTTTTTGGACTTTTAACTAATTTTCTACCCCTTGCAAGTCCGATAATCATAGGCTTTATAGCAGCTACTTCCTCAATACTAGCAAGATATTATGATATAGGAGCACCTGGGTATTTTTTCTTTGTTTTTGCCGCCTTACTTGCCTCTTTTTTTCCATT
>CASFHJ010000220.1 GCA_949294425.1 uncultured Campylobacter sp. | reverse complement strand
TTCTTATAAGACCTTCGTGAGCATTTGGATTTAATCTATTAGCACTATCTTTAAAGCACAAGAAAGGAAGTCCTGTTTCAAAATAATTTAATAGAATTTTTTTCCACAGATCCTTAGCCTCTACAATCTCTTTTGTTATGCTTTCGTCTTTTTCGTATTCCTCGTATCTATTTTTAAAATCCTCTCCATAAAGATCGCACAAATCAGCAGTATCAGCAGGATCAAAAAGAGTCCAAACCCCATTTTCTTTGAGTCTTTGCATAACTAAATCATTTATCCAAAGTGCTGGAAAAAGCTCATGAGTTCTTCTCCTTTCCTCGCCTGAATTTTTTCTAAGCTCTAAAAAGTCGTTTATATCCATATGCCAAGTTTCTATGTAAACGGCTATTGCACCCTTTCTGGTGCCTAATTGATCAACTGCTACAGCTATATCATTTGCTATCTTTAAAAATGGAACTATACCTCCAGCAGCATTTTTATGCCCATCTATGCTACCGCCCATTGCTCTAACCTTAGACCAATCCCAGCCTATGCCTCCGCCAAATTTTGAAAGCAAAGCCATTTCTTTAAAAGAATCAAAAATCCCTTCTATATTATCAGGAGTGCTTCCTATGTAACAAGAGCTTAACTGATGCCTTGTAGTTCTTGCATTTGAAAGGGTTGGGGTGGCTAACATGACTTCAAATTTTGAGATTAAATCATAAAATTTCTTAGCCCACTGCTGGGGATTAAATTCATTTTGTGCCAAAAACATAGCTATACCCATAAACATTTGTTGCGGTAATTCTATGGGATTTGCTTTTTTATCTTTGATTAAATATCTATCATAAAGGGTTTTTATGCCAAGATAGGTAAATTGCAAGTCTCTTTCTGGCTTTATATAAGCATTTAAATCATCAAGATCATATTTTTCTTTTAAACCAAGTATGATTCTGCCCTCTTTTTCAGCCTTTTCAAAATAATCTCTTAGATGGTTATATCTATTCATACCATTTGCTTTTTTGTATAAGTCATACAAAAAGAGTCTAGCTGCTACAAAGGTCCAGTTAGGACAATCAACATCTATCTTATCAACAGCAGTTTTTATAAGAGTTTTTTGAATTTCCTCAGTTGAAATTCCATCTCTAAACTGAATTTTTGCATCAAGCTCTAACTCACTCACACTTACGCCATCAAGTCCTGCGACCGCATCATTTGTGCATTTTTTAATCTTTGATACATCAAGTTCTTCCATACGACCATTTCTTTTTACAACCTTCATAAAAAACCTTTATAAATTTATTTAAATACTCTAGAAAAAATAGAGTTTACATTTCTTAAGTAATACGAGTAATCAAAGCAAGATCTTATATCCTCTTCACTCATTTTAGACCTTAAATCCTCATCAGCTAAAAGAGCCAGTAAAAATAAGCTTTCATTGTTCTCATTTAAGGCACTCTTGCCATCTTGTAAATCCTGCCAAACCTTCATAGCAGATCTTTGAACTATCTTATAAGCATCTTCTCTGCTTATACCCTTTAAAGGTAGTTCTAAAAGAACTCTTTGTGAAAAAACTAAGCCACCGGTTAAATTTAGATTTTTCATCATATTTTTTGGATAAATAAGCAAGTTTTGTATAAGCTTAGTAAGTCTATCAAGCATGAAATCAGTAGTTATAAAAATATCAGGCAAGATAAATCTTTCAACACTTGAGTGACTTATATCTCTTTCATGCCAAAGAGGGACATTTTCTAAGGCTGGATTTACGTAAGATCTTATGATCCTACAAAGACCGCTTACATTTTCACTTAAAACAGGGTTTCTCTTATGAGGCATGGCAGAGCTTCCTTTTTGACCCTCAGAAAAATACTCCTCTGCCTCATAAACCTCTGTTCTTTGAAAATGCCTTATAGCAAGTGCTATCTTTTCACAACTTGCAGCCAAAATGGCTAGGGCTGAGACAACTTGTGCGTGTCTATCTCTTTGTATGATCTGATTTGATATAGGTGCTGCTTTTAAACCCAAAAGCTCACAAGTTTTTTCCTCAAATTCTAAGGGAGCGTGGGCGAAATTTCCCATAGCACCGCTTAATTTACCATAGCTTATAAGCTCTGTAACATTTAAAAGCAAGGACCTTGAGTTTTTAAGCTCATCATACCAAATTCCAAGTACAAGCCCAAAGCTTATAGGCTCTCCATGTATACCATGGCTTCTTCCTACCATGAGGGTATTTTTATGCTCGTAAGCTCTTTGTTTAATGGCTTCTAGCAGGAGATCTAAGTCCTTTAAAATAAGCTCTAAGCTCTCTTTCATCTGCAAGGCAAGAGCTGTATCTATACAATCAGAGCTTGTCATGCCATAGTGTAAAAAACGGCTTTCCTCGCCCAAATTCTCGCTTATAGATGTCAAAAAAGCAATAAGATCATGCTTTGTTTGCTTTTCTATCTCATCTATCCTAGCAATGTTAAAACTAGCATTTGTGCAAATCTTTTCACAATCAACACTGCTTATTAAACCAAGCTCAGTCCAAGCCTTAACGGCAGCTAGTTCAACTTTTAACCAGTATGAGTATTTTGACTCTATACTCCACTTATCAGCCATACATTTTCTACTATATCTTGTTACCAATTTTTATCCTAAAATTTTTGTGTTAAAAGAGATAATTTTAGCAAAATCAAGGTTTAATTTTTTTTAAAAAAGAAATATTTGCATCATTTTATTTAAGACTCTCTTTTTTTAAGTATCTTAGAAATTTTTTAGCCCTCAAAATGCCTCATGAAGGGCTTTTACTCATTTCTTAAGGTTTCAAGCACGTCTACCTCACTC
>CASFHJ010000219.1 GCA_949294425.1 uncultured Campylobacter sp. | reverse complement strand
CCGATGGTTGGGGGTTCGAATCCCTCTTGCCCTGCCATTTTTGAGGTTTTGAAAAATATGGAAAAATTATTGAGTTATTTTAGGCTATCTAAAGCAGAGTTATCAAAGGTTATATTTCCTTTAAAAGAACAGGTTAGAAATGCTTATATTACAGTCTTTGTTGTAGTTTTTGTTGTTGCTCTTTTCCTTTGGATAGTTGATTTAATTATGTTTTATTCATTATCTTTCATAGTTTCTTAATTTTTTATCGAGGAAAGAGTTGTGAGCGAATTTAAGTGGTATGCTATTCAAACTTATGCCGGTAGCGAGATGGCTGTAAAAAGAGCTATAGAAAATCTCGTTAGAGATAATCATCTGCAAGAGCAGGTAAAAGATATAGTCGTGCCAACAGAAGATGTGATAGAATTTAAGAATGGAAAAGAAAAGATTAGCGAAAGGTCTTTGTATTCTGGTTATGTTTTTGTTTGCATAATATTTACGGTTGAGCTCTGGCATAAGATTCAGTCTTTACCAAAGGTTGGACGCTTCATAGGTGAAAATAAAACAGGTGATAGAAAGCAGCCGACCCCTCTTTCTGAAAAAGATATAAATTTAATACTAGAAAAAGTGCAAAATAAAGCTGCTCCAAAACCTAAAATATCTTTTGAAGAAGGCGAAAATGTCCGTATCATAGACGGACCATTTGCTAATTTTACTGGCATAGTAGAAGAATATGATATGGTTAGAGGTCTTTTAAGATTAAATGTATCTATATTTGGACGTTCTACACCTGTTGAAATTCTTTATTCTCAAGTTGAGAAAATAGTTTAAGGAGATTTATATGGCTAAGAAAGTCGTTGGTGAGATAAAATTACAAATTGCCGCAACAAAGGCAAATCCTTCACCTCCTGTTGGTCCAGCTTTGGGTCAGCAAGGCGTTAATATTATGGAATTTTGTAAGGCTTTTAATGAAAAAACAAAGGATATGGTAGGCTTTAATGTTCCAGTTGTTATAACAGTATATGCTGATAAAAGCTTTACCTTTATTACAAAACAACCACCAGCTACGGATTTGATTAAAAAAGCTGCTGGGATTTCAAAAGGTTCTGATAATCCTTTGAAAAACAAGGTTGGAAAGTTAACAAAAAAGCAAATCCTTGAGATAGTGGATAAAAAGATAGCAGACCTAAATACTAAGGACAAGGATCAAGCTGCTAAGATTATAGCTGGTTCTGCTCGTTCAATGGGCATAGATATAATAGATTAAATAAAGCCATACCGACAGGCTTATAATGTTGGAAGCACTATAATAAATGATGCGGAGTAAGTAATATGTCAAAAATTACAAAGAGATTAAAAGAATTAAGTCAAAAAATAGATTCTAGCAAGGAATATTCTTTAGAAGAAGCTATAGAAGCAGTTAAGAATTTAGCCTCTGCTAAATTTGATGAAACCGTTGAGATAGCTTTAAGGTTAAATGTTGATCCAAGACATGCTGATCAAATGGTTAGAGGTTCTGTGGTTTTACCTGCTGGAACAGGTAAAAAAGTAAGAGTTGCAGTTATTGCAAAAGATGCTAAAGCAGATGAGGCTAAGGAAGCTGGTGCTGATATTGTTGGTAGTGATGATTTGATAGAAGAAATTCAAAAGGGAAATATAAATTTTGATGTTTTAATAGCTACCCCAAATTTAATGGGGCTTGTGGGTAAGGTTGGTAGAATTTTAGGACCAAAAAGTCTTATGCCAAATCCAAAAACAGGCACAGTTACACTTGATGTAAAACAAGCTGTAAACAATGCCAAAAGCGGTCAAGTGAATTTCCGTGTTGATAAACAAGGCAATATACATGCGGGTCTTGGTAAGGTTTCATTTTCAAAGGAACAATTAAATGATAATATAAGCACCTTTGTAAAAGCTATAAATAAGCATAAACCAGCGGCAGCCAAGGGTAGGTATATAAAAAATGCTACTCTTTCTTTGACTATGAGTCCTTCTGTATCCCTACAAACTCAAGAACTTTTAGATATGAAATAATCTTAGGGCTTTAAGCCCTAAATAAAAAGTTAAGAAAATTTTTGTTTTTTTAGCTTTTTATTTTAGATTGGAGATAGCCGAGGCACTTATGCTTAATTAAGACTTTAAGATCTTGCTCTGCTTGAAATCGCTAATCGGAAAGGAGAAGCTTGTGACTAGAGGTGAAAAAACAGAACTTGTTATTAGATTGCAAGAAGAGTTTAAAAATAGCGAAATAGTAGTAGTTTGTAATTACAAAGGTCTTAGCACAAAAAAACTAGAAGACCTTAGAAATAACGCCAGAGAAAATGGTGTTAAAGTGCAAATTATTAAAAATACCTTAGCCTCTCTTGCTCTAGATCAGGCTGGAAAAAGCGGACTTGAACTAAAAGATACCAATATTTATCTTTGGGGAGATGATCAGCTAAATGTTAGCAAGGTTGCTTCTAAATTCGAAGATGATAATGACTTGTTTAATATAAAAACAGCCTTTATGGACGGTGAAGTAAGTGATGTTTCTAAGATTAAGGCTCTAGCTAAGATGCCATCTAGAAATGAGTTACTTGCTATGCTTTTGCAGGTATGGAATGCACCTATTACAAATTTTGTTGTAGGGCTTAATGCTTTAAAAGAAAAAAAAGAAAAAGAATCTTAAGATAAAGGATAAAAAATGGCAATTTCAAAAGAAGATGTTTTAGAATATATATCTAATCTAAGCGTTTTAGAGCTTTCTGAATTAGTTAAAGAATTTGAAGAAAAATTTGGAGTTTCTGCGGCACCTGTTGTTGTTGCTGGTGGCGGTGCAGCAGCTGGTGGCGGTGCAGCAGCTGAGGAAAAAACTGAAATTAACATAGTATTAACAGATAGCGGTGCTAAAAAGAAAGAAGTTATTAAGGTAGTTCGTGCATTAACAGGTCTTGGATTAAAAGAGGCAAAAGATGCTGTTGAGCAAACTCCATCTACATTAAAAGAAGGTGTTAGCAAGGCTGACGCAGAAGAAGCAAAAAAACAGCTTGAAGCAGCTGGTGCTAAGGTAGAACTTAAATAATTTCCAGTTCAAAAGGAAGGTATCTTCCTCATATCTATAGCCCTTTTTAGGGCTTTTTCCTTTTTTAAACTTGCCAAAATGGGGTATACTATGCAAACAAAACAACAATCAAAAAATAGACTTAGAATTGATTTTTCAAATACTTCCAATCAAATAGACATTCCAAATCTCTTACAACTTCAACAAAAAAGTTTTGATGATTTTTTAAATTATTCTAATAAAGATAAAGAAAGTGGTATAGAAAAGGTATTTAAGTCTATATTTCCCATACATGATCCACAAAATAGACTTAGCCTAGAATATGTAAGTTCTGAAATAGGTAAGCCAAAATACACGGTAAGAGAATGTATGGAAAGAGGTCTTACTTATTCTGTTACTTTAAAAATGAAAATTCGCTTAACATTACATGAAAAAGATGAAAAAACCGGTGAAAAAATAGGTATAAAAGATATAAAAGAGCAAGAAATTTTTATAAGAGAAATTCCTTTGATGACTGATAGAACCTCGTTTATAATAAATGGGGTAGAAAGGGTAGTTGTTAACCAGCTTCATAGAAGTCCGGGCGTTATTTTTAAAGAGGAAGAAAGTTCAACAGTAGCAAATAAATTAGTATACACAGCCCAGATAATTCCTGATAGAGGCTCTTGGCTTTATTTTGAATATGATGTTAAAGATGTTTTGTATGTCCGCATAAATAAAAGACGTAAGATGCCTATAACCATGCTTTTTAGAGCTTTAGGTTATAAGAAACAAGATATTATAAAATTATTTTATCCAGTTCAAACCATACACATTAAAAAAGATAAATTCTTGATAGAATTTAATCCAAACGACTTTTTAGAAAGAGTAGAATACGACATAAAAGATGATAAGGGAAAATTAATAATTCAAGCCGGGAAAAGACTTAGCAAGAAAAAGGCAGAGCAGCTTGTAAAAGACGGCTTAAAATGGATAGAATACCCGCTTGAAATTCTATCTCGTAGATACTTAGCAAAGCCCATACTAGATGATAATAATGAGATACTTTTTGACTCTTTAACACTTTTAGATGAAAATAAACTTAGCAAGATAAGGGAAAAATACAAGAGTTTTGAAATAGCAAACGATCTTGCGGCAGATGTTGATGCAGCCATTATAAATTCATTTATACAAGATAATGAAACGCTTAAGGTTTTAAAACAAAGTGAAAATATAGATGATGAAAATGACCTTGCAGCCATTAGAATTTACAAGGTTATGAGACCTGGAGAGCCAGTTTTAAAAGAAGCTGCTAAGGCTTATGTTAATGATTTATTTTTTAATCCTGAAAGATACGATTTAACAAAGGTTGGTCGTATGAAGATGAGCCATAAACTAGCCTTATCTGTGCCGGAATACACTACGGTTTTAACAAATGAGGATATTATAAAAACAGCCAAATATCTTATAAAGATAAAAAATGGCAAAGGCAGGATAGATGATAGAGATCATTTAGGCAATCGCCGTATCCGTTCTATTGGTGAGCTTTTGGCAAATGAACTTCATTTAGGACTTGCGAAAATGCAAAAGGCTATAAGAGATAAATTTAGCTCTTTAAGCACAGATTTAGAAAAGGTTATGCCTTATGATTTGATAAATCCTAAGATTATAAGCATTACGATTATGGAATTTTTTACAGGAGGTCAACTTTCTCAGTTTATGGATCAAACAAACCCTCTTAGCGAGGTTACTCATAAAAGACGTCTTTCATCACTTGGCGAAGGAGGTTTGGTAAAGGAAAGAGCCGGACTTGAAGTAAGAGACGTGCATTCTACTCACTATGGTAGAATTTGTCCTGTAGAAACCCCTGAAGGTCAAAATATAGGGCTTATAAATACCCTTGCTACATATTCAAAAGTAAATGATTTAGGCTTTGTGGAAGCTCCTTATAAAAAGGTTATAAATGGCAAGGTAAGCGATGAGGTTGTTTACCTTACTGCAACTCAAGAGGAAAATTTAGTTATAGCCGCTGCTTCTACTAAGCTTGATTCTAAGGGAAATATTAGCGAGGATTTTGTAGAAGCTAGAAAAGATGGAGAAACTATACTTGCTAGAAAAGATGAGGTTGATTTAATAGATCTTTGCTCTGGTATGGTTGTGGGCGTTACAGCTTCTTTGATACCTTTTTTAGAGCATGATGACGCTAACCGTGCACTTATGGGTTCAAACATGCAAAGACAAGCAGTGCCTTTGCTTACTTGTGATGCACCTATAGTGGGCACTGGTATGGAAAGAACCATAGCAAGAGATGCTTGGATGGCTATTAAAGCAAAACGAGCAGGTATAGTTGAAAAGGTGGATAATAAAAGCATTTTCATAATGGGAGAAGATGAGAAGGGTCCTTTTATAGATCATTATTCCATGGAAAAAAATTTAAGGACAAATCAAAACACAGTTTATAATCAGCATCCTATAGTAAAAAAAGGCGAAAAGATAGAAGAGGGTCAGATTATAGCTGATGGTGCTAGTATGGATGAGGGCGAGTTAGCCATAGGCAAAAACGCTCTCATAGCCTTTATGCCATGGAATGGTTATAATTACGAAGACGCTATAGTAGTAAGTGAAAAGATGATAAGAGATGACGCTTTTACCAGCGTTCATATATATGAAAAAGAAATAGAAGCAAGAGAACTTAAAGATGGTATAGAAGAAATTACTAGAGATATACCAAATATAAAAGAAGAAGATATTTCTCACCTTGATGAAAGTGGTATAGCAAAAATAGGAACTCACATAAAGCCGGGTATGATACTAGTTGGCAAGGTTTCTCCAAAAGGAGAGGTAAAACCAACTCCTGAAGAAAGGCTTTTAAGAGCTATCTTTGGTGAAAAAGCAGGGCACGTGGTAAATAAATCCTTATACGCCACCGCTTCCTTAGAGGGAGTTGTTGTTGATGTTAAAATTTTTACTAAAAAGGGTTATGAAAAAGATGCAAGAACTATAAAGGCTTATGATGAGGAAAAAATTGCACTTGAAAAAGAGCATCATGATAGGCTTTTAATGATGGATAGAGAAGAAATTCTAAGAGTTTGTTCTTTGCTTTCAAAATCAGCCTTGCAAAGTGAGCAAAAAGTGGTCTCAAAAACCTATAAAAAAGGTGCTAAAATAGATGTAGAGGAATTAAGAGCTATAAACCGTTTTGCTTTAAATTCCTTGGTTAAGGCTTATTCCAAAGATGTGCAAAAGCAGTATGAGGATTTGAAAAATTATTTTCAAAATGAAAAGAAAAAGCTTAAAAGTGAGCATGATGACAAGCTTGATATTTTAGAAAAAGATGATATTTTACCAAGTGGGGTTATAAAGCTTGTGAAAATTTACATAGCTACAAAAAGAAAGCTAAAAGTTGGCGATAAGATGGCAGGTAGACATGGAAATAAGGGCATAGTATCTACAATAGTTCCAGAAGTTGATATGCCTTATCTACCAAATGGCAAAAGTGTTGATATAGCTTTAAATCCTTTGGGTGTGCCATCTCGTATGAATATAGGTCAAATTTTAGAAAGCCATCTAGGGCTTGTGGGACTTCGTTTGGGAGAGCAAATTCAAGAGCTTTTCGATAAAAAACAAAAGGATTTTATAAAAGAATTGCGTTCTAAAATGCTTGAAATTTGTTCTTTAGCTAGATTTGAAAAGGAAAAGAAATTTATAGAGAGCTTAAGTGATGAGGAGCTTATAAACTACGGCAGAGATTGGAGTAGAGGTGTTAAATTCGCTACCCCTGTTTTTGAGGGAACAAGTATGGAGGAGTTTACAAAGCTCTTTGAGCTTGCTAAGGTTTCAATGGACGGAAAGAGTGAGCTTTATGATGGAAGAACAGGCGAAAAGATAGCTGAAAGAGTTCATGTTGGTTGTATGTATATGCTAAAACTACATCACTTAGTCGATGAAAAGGTGCATGCAAGAAGCACAGGACCTTACAGCTTAGTTACACAACAACCTGTGGGTGGTAAGGCTTTATTTGGTGGACAAAGGTTTGGAGAGATGGAAGTTTGGGCTTTAGAAGCTTATGGTGCAGCCCATACCTTAAGAGAGATGCTTACCATAAAATCAGATGATACAGAGGGAAGATTTAGTGCATATAAAGCTTTAACAAAGGGAGAAAATATACCATCTACTGGTATACCTGAAACCTTCTTTGTTTTAGCTAATGAATTAAAATCCCTAGCGCTTGATATAGAGATTTTTGATAAGGACGAGTAATGGAAAGATTTAAGACTATAGAGATAAAAGAAGAAGGCAGACCTAGGGATTTTCAAGCCCTACAATTAAGACTTGCAAGTCCTGAAAAAATAAAGTCTTGGTCTTATGGAGAGGTTAAAAAGTCAGAAACTATAAATTATAGGACATTAAAACCTGAAAGAGACGGACTTTTTTGTGCGAAAATTTTTGGACCTATAAGAGATTATGAGTGCTTATGCGGTAAATATAAAAAAATGCGCTTTAAGGGAGTTAAGTGCGAAAAATGCGGCGTTGAGGTGGCTAGTTCCAAGGTTAGACGCTCTAGAATGGGGCATATAGAGCTAGTTACCCCAGTAGCTCACATTTGGTATGTGAATTCATTGCCAAGTCGTATAGGCACCTTGCTTGGTATAAAGATGAAAGATTTAGAAAGAGTTCTTTATTATGAAGCTTACATAGTTGAAAACCCAGCCGATGCTTACTATGATAATGAAAACAGCAAAAAAGTAGAATTTTGCGATGTTTTAAATGAGGAGCAGTATCAAAAATTAGCTCAAAGATATGAAGATAGTGGCTTTAAGGCTAGAATGGGCGGAGAGGTTATAAGGGATTTGTTAGCAAATTTAGACCTTGTAGATCTTTTAAATAGCTTAAAAGATGAGATGAATACCACAAATTCAGAGGCTAAGAAAAAAAGTTTGGCTAAAAGATTAAAGGTTGTTGAGAATTTTTTAAATAGTAGTTTAAATGTCCATGTTAGCAGTGAAGAGGATCTAGTTCCAAACAGACCAGAGTGGATGATGATAACAAATTTACCAGTCTTACCACCTGACTTAAGACCTCTTGTTGCCTTAGATGGAGGAAAATTCGCTGTTTCTGATGTAAATGATTTATACCGCAGAGTCATAAATAGAAATGCAAGACTTAAAAGACTTATGGAGCTTGATGCACCAGAAATCATCATAAGAAATGAAAAAAGAATGCTTCAAGAAGCAGTTGATGCACTTTTTGATAATGGCAGAAGGGCAAATGCTGTAAAAGGAGCTAATAAAAGACCATTAAAATCCCTAAGTGAGATTATAAAAGGAAAACAAGGACGCTTTAGACAGAATTTGCTTGGAAAAAGAGTGGACTTTTCAGGTCGTAGCGTTATAGTTGTGGGTCCAAAACTTAGAATGGATCAGTGTGGCTTACCTAAGAAAATGGCTTTAGAGCTTTTCAAACCTTATCTCCTAGCAAAGCTTGAAGAAAAAGGATATGCAACTACCGTAAAACAAGCTAAGAAACTTATAGAAAACAAAACAGATGAGGTATGGGAGTGCTTAGAAGAGGTCGTAAAGGGACACCCAGTTTTATTAAATAGAGCGCCAACCTTACACAAGCTGTCTATACAAGCTTTTCACCCTATTTTAGTTGAAAGTAAGGCTATACAACTTCACCCTTTAGTTTGCACCGCTTTTAATGCTGACTTTGATGGGGATCAAATGGCTGTTCACGTGCCTTTATCTCAAGAAGCCATAGCAGAGTGCAAGGTTTTAATGCTTTCATCTATGAATATCTTACTACCAGCCAGTGGAAAGTCAGTTACTGTTCCATCTCAAGATATGGTTTTAGGTATTTATTATCTATCTTTGGAAAAAACTGGTTCTAAGGGTTCGCATAAAATTTGCACAGGCATAGATGAGGTTTTAATGGCTTTGGATTCTAATTGTCTTGATATACATGCGCCTGTTCAAACCGTGGTTGATAATATGAAAATTTTTACATCAGCAGGTAGATTAATAATAAAATCCATTCTACCAGACTTTGTGCCTGAGTATATGTGGAATAAAATTCTAAAGAAAAAAGACATAGCATTGCTTGTGGATTATGTTTATAAAAAAGGTGGGCTAGGTATTACTTCAACTTTTTTAGATAAGCTTAAAAATCTAGGCTTTGAGTATGCCACAAAGGCTGGAATTTCCATATCAGTAGCTGATATTATTGTGCCTGAAAATAAACAAAAGGCTATACAAGAAGCCAAGAAACAAGTAAAATACATACAAAATTCATATAATCAAGGCTTAATTACAGCTAGTGAAAGATATAACAAAATCATAGATATTTGGAAAAGCACAAATAACACGCTTTCAAAAGATATGATGGATATAATACAAAATGATAAGCAAGGCTTTAATTCCATTTATATGATGGCTGATTCTGGCGCTAGAGGAAGTGCAGCTCAAATTTCACAACTTGCGGCTATGAGGGGACTTATGGCAAAGTCTGATGGTTCTATTATAGAAACTCCTATTATTTCGAATTTCCGTGAGGGACTTAACGTTTTAGAGTATTTTATTTCAACTCACGGAGCCAGAAAGGGTCTAGCAGATACCGCTTTAAAGACTGCAAATGCTGGTTATCTTACAAGAAAACTCATAGATGTGGCACAAAATGTTAAGATAACTATACAAGATTGTGGCACTCATGACGGCATAGAAATAAGCGAGATAACAGCCGATGGTTCTGTTGTCGAAACCTTAGAGGAAAGAATTTTAGGAAGGGTTTTAGCAGAGGACGTTATAGATCCTGTTACAAATGAGATCTTATTTACTGAAAATACCTTGATAGATGAGGAGAAAGCTAAGTTACTTCACGATACAGGTATAAAAAGAGTTAGTATAAGAACTCCTATCACTTGCAAGGCTAAGAAAGGAATTTGTGCTAAGTGCTATGGTATAAATCTTGGAGAGGGTAAGCTTGTAAAACCGGGAGAGGCAGTAGGCATTATATCAGCACAGTCTATAGGTGAGCCCGGAACACAGCTAACACTTAGAACCTTTCACAGCGGGGGAACTGCTAGCACGGACTTACAAGATAGACAGATAGTAGCTCAAAAAGAGGGCTTTATAAGGTATTATAATATAGAGCTTTATAAAAATAGCGAAAATAAAAACATAGTGGCAAATAGGAGAAATGCCGCTATTTTCTTGGTAGAACCTAAGATAAAAGCACCATTTAATGGCACTATACATATAGAAAATATGCACGAAGATGTAGTTATAAGCATAAAGGGAGAGAAAGAGGAAAGTAAATACATAATAAGAAGATATGATCTTGCAAAGCCAAATGAGCTAACAGGAGTTAGTGGAAACCTAGTAGGAAAGCTTTATATGCACTATTTAGAGGGTGCTAAGGTGCAAAAAGACGAGAGTATAGTAGAGGTTATAAAAGAGGGTTGGAGTGTGCCTAATCGTGTGCCTTATGCCAGTGAAATTTTAGTAAATGACGGAGATCCTGTTGTGCAGACTATAAAGGCTGGAGAGAAAGGAACTCTTAAGTTTTATATGCTAAAAGGAGATGGCTTAGATAGAAGACATGATATTAAAAAAGGCTATGTAGTGAAAGAAAAGGGTCTTTTTGTAGTTATTGCTGATGAAAATGATAGAGAGGCAAAAAGGCATTACATACCTAGGGAATCAGTAATTGAATTTGATGATAATTCCATAATCCAAGATCCACAAAGCATTATAGCAAAGCCTTCTAAGAGTGATAAGGTAGTGGTTGCTGAGTGGGACGCTTACAATGATACAACCATAGCAGAAGCTGATGGGCTTGTTAGTTTTGAGGATATAGAGCTTGGTTACACTGCAGATGAGCAAATAGATGAAGCCACAGGCAAGAGTTCTTTGGTTATAAATGAGTATATACCGGGCGGCACAAGACCAGCTCTTGTTCTTGCTACTAAGGGTGGTAAGGTGCTTAGGTATCTTTTAGAGCCAAAGACTGTTATCTTTGTAAGCGATGGGGAAAAGGTCAAAAAGGCTGATATACTAGCTAAGACTCCAAAGGCTGCCACAAAGTCAAAAGATATAACAGGAGGTCTTCCTAGAGTTTCAGAGCTTTTTGAAGCTAGAAAGCCAAAAAATGCTGCCATTATAGCTGAAATAGATGGGATTATAAGATTTGACAAGCCTTTAAGATCAAAAGAAAGAATAATCATAGAATCAGAAGACGGAAACAAAAGCGAGTATTTAATAGATAGCTCAAAAAGAATTCAAGTAAGAGATGGAGAATTCATACATGCTGGAGAGAAATTAACTGACGGCGTTATCTCAAGCCATGATGTACTTAAGATACTTGGCGAAAAAGCTCTTCATTACTATTTAATCTCTGAAATTCAGCAAGTTTATCGCGGTCAAGGTGTTGTTATTTCTGATAAGCACATAGAGGTTATAGTCTCTCAAATGCTAAGACAGGTTAAGGTAGTTGATAGTGGTAATACTAAATTTATAGTAGGAGACTTTGTTTCTAAGCGTAAATTTAAAGAGGAAAATGAAAGAATTTTAGCTATGGGAGGAGAACCAGCCATAGCAGAGCCTGTGCTGCTTGGTGTTACAAGAGCTGCTATAGGTAGCGATAGCATTATATCAGCTGCTTCATTCCAAGAAACTACAAAGGTTTTAACAGAGGCTAGTATAGCTGCTAAATTTGATTTCTTAGAAGACCTAAAAGAAAACGTTATCTTAGGTAGAATGATACCTGTTGGAACTGGGCTTTATGATAGAGATGAATTAAGATTTAAAAAAGAAGACCTTTAAGCTTTTGCTTAAGGGTTTTTGTTACTTATCTTCACACTTATTCTAGATACGCTTTTTTTATATAAAAATATCCTTAATTTATGATATAATTACTCACATTTTTTATAAAGGAGATTTTATGAAAGTATTAAAGCTTTCTTTGGTTGCTGCATTAGCGGCTGGTTCGTTTTCTACGCTTTGCGCTAAACCTTTAGAAGAAGCTATTAAGAACGTAGATTTTAGCGGGGATTTAAGATATAGATACAATAACCACTCAGGCAGGTATGGTGCTATATACAACGGAGCTGGTGTTGCTGGTACTCAAAATCATGAATTCCGTCTAAGACTTGGAGCTAAGGCTGATATAGGCGATGGCTTTAAGGTTTTTGGTCAGGTTTTTTCACAAACAAAAGACGCTGGTTATGACAACACTATAAATAGTGGCTCTGGTGCTGGTGGAACAAGGACAGATGGTCCTTTACAATTAAGACAGGCTTATTTGCAGTATGATCTTTCTGATTATGGTTTAAATTTCATTTTAGGTCGCCAAGAGCTAGGCACTATATGGACTGATGATTATGTTGGAACTGCTGCTAAGGCTGTTTATTCTCCATTTGAAGGCACAGCTATAGCTTTATTTGCTGTTGATTCCTTTGAAGAGGGGCAAGATGGGGATCAGGCTAATTTTAATTACCTAAACAATACTAGAGGAGGCATCACTAGTGCTGGTGGCGATCCTACACAACTTTCTCAAAGACTATATAAATACAATATGTATGGTGCGGCTTTCATAGGTGGCTATGATCTAGGAGTTTCTACCCTTGATCTTCAAGTTTGGGGTGCTCAGTTTATGCACACTGCTACCTTATATGCTGCTGATGTAAAATACACCTTGCTTTTAGCTGATGATTTAGCTTGGTCTTTAAGGGCTACTTATCTTGGAAACAGCATAGATAAATACTTCAAAGCAAGAGGAGCTGCTAATGGTAATCTTGTAAATCTTTATGGAGATATAAGAGGTTACGGCTTTGATGGAACTCTTGGTGGAATTATGTTTGGTAAGAAAGATGCCATAACCTTAAACACCCTAGAAGATGTTGGTAATGCTGGACTTAGCGTAGTTGGTAGAGAATTCTTGTATAATCAAGGTTCTTGGGCTGCTTTTAGCTCCGGTGCTACTAAGGCTGCTTACGTAAATGCTGGCTATACTTTACCTTCTGATTTAAGACTAGGTTTAAAATATGTTTATGGTGCTACTGAAACTACCAAAGGTTCTACTGCTAGAGCTGTTGGCGGCGGTGGAAACAAGATGGAAGGCGTTGTTGAACTTTCTTACAAATACAGCAAAAACTTAGACTTTGTAACTTGGTATTCTATGTTAAGATATAGCGACCTAGCTGTAGAGGAATACGGCAGAAGCTCAAATACCAAAAACACTTTCCGTTTTCAAGCGCTTTATAAATTCTAATACTAAGCCCTTTTTGGGCTTGGTTTTTACGATAAATGCTCAAAAATTCATACAGAAAACTTGCTAAAGATAGATTAAAATCAAAATTTATTTTTCATTTTAAGAGAGATTTTTCAGTATTTAAAGAACTTAAAAAGCTAGTTAAAAATTATAGGGCAAAAAATATCCTCATCTACACTCCCTTAAGTTATGAGATAAATTTACTCAAATTTAGAAAAGAATTCCAAAAAAATTTAAATCTTTTTGTGCCATTTATGCAAGATAAAAGTTTAAAAATTGTAAAATTAAGACTACCTTTACATAAGAAAAGGTTTGGGGTTTATGAGCCTCACATTTCTTTTTTAACTTCTAAGATCGATTTGGCTGTCATTCCTGTGATAGCTGTTGATAAGAATCTTAAAAGAGTGGGGCATGGAAAAGGTTTTTATGATATGTTTTTTGCAGAATTGTCTTACAAGGTGCCTTTGATTTTTGTAAGCTCCTTGGATTTATATTTTGCTAAAGCCTTGTGTGAGAAACACGATATTAGAGCTGATTTTTACATAAATCCTTATAGAAAATATCTTAGGAAAGAGTTAAAAAATGTTAATAGCACTTTACATATGTATAGCCGTTGTCGTAGGCGTTGGTTTGGGATATATAGTTGCTAGAAAGATAGATGAGGCTAAATATAGTATCTTTGTAGAACAAGCAAAGGCAAAGGCAAAAGCCATAGAATACGAAGCTGAGCTTGTATTAAAAGATGCTAAAAATTCTGTTTTAAATGCAGAGCTTGAGGTAAAAAAAAGATACGAGGATAAGAGTCATAAGATTCAAAAAGAATATAGTCAAAAAATGGATGAAATAAACAAAAAAGAGCAAAAAATTCAAAATTATGAAAGTGAGTTAAGCAAAAGCAAAGATGAGCTTGAAAAACAAAAGAAAAAAGCCTCTTCTTTGTATGATGAAAATTTAAGACTTAAGGATAGCTATGAAAAAAAGTTAGATGAGCTTATAAATACCTTAGAACATCACTCAGGGCTTACAAAGGACGAGGCAAAGCAAATGATTTTAAAAAAAATAGAGGAAAAATCACGCGATGAGATAGCCCATATAGTTAGAAAATACGAAGAAGAAGCCAAAAGCGAGGCAAAGAGAAAGGCAAATTTTATCATAGCACAGGCTACATCTCGTTTTGCTGGAGACTTTGCTGCTGAAAGACTTATAAATGTGGTAAATATCAAAAACGATGAGTTAAAAGGTCGTATCATAGGAAAAGAGGGTAGAAATGTAAAGACACTTGAAATGGTTTTAGGTGTCGATATTATCATAGATGATACCCCGGGAGCTATTATAGTTAGTTGCTTTAATCTATACAGAAGAGCCATAGCTACTAGGGTTATAGAGCTTTTAGTAGAAGATGGGCGTATACAACCAGCTAGGATAGAAGAAATTTATGAAAAGGTATGCAAAGACTTTGAAGATAGTATCTTGGAGGAGGGCAAGACCATACTTATGGATCTTGGCATTTCAAATATGCATCCAGAGATAGTTAAACTGATAGGAAAACTTAAATATAGAGCCTCTTACGGGCAAAATGCCTTGGCACATTCCTTAGAGGTGGCGCATTTAGCTGGTATAATAGCTGCTGAGTGCGGAGGAGATGAGAATTTGGCAAGACGTGCAGGAATTTTACATGATATAGGCAAGGCTTTAACTCATGATTTTGAAGGCTCACATGTGGATTTAGGTGGAGAGCTTTGCAAAAGATATAAAGAACACGATGCGGTGATAAATGCCATTTATGCTCATCACGGACATGAGGAAGCAACCAGTATAGAAAGTGCAGCTGTTTGTGCTGCTGATACCTTAAGCGCTGCAAGACCGGGTGCAAGACGCGAAGTCTTAGAAGCTTTCTTAAAAAGAGTAACCGAGCTTGAAGATATAGCAAAGTCAAAGGAGGGTATCAGAACAGCTTACGCCATAAATGCTGGTAGAGAAATAAGAGTAATAGTAAATGCCCAGCTTGTAAATGATGATGAGTCTGTGCTTTTAGCAAAGGAGATAGCTCAAGAAATCCAAGATAAGGTTCAGTATCCGGGTGAAATAAAGGTAAATGTTATAAGAGAGCTTAGAGCTGTGGACTATGCGAGGTAGTTTATGCAAGAAATGAGTGATACCCTACTTAACTGGGGTTATATTATACTTTTTCTTTATTCTTTGGGCGGAGGAATGGTTGGTATTTTAGCTGCCGGACTTTTAAGTGCTTCTGGACATTTTTCCTTAAGCCTTTGCATTCTTATAGCATTTTTTGCAAATGTCTTGGGTTCTACCTTGCTTTTTTTATGTGGTAAATATGGAAAAAAAGAGCTTTTGCCATATTTTAAAAAGCATAGGCGAAAGATAGCATTAGCTCAGCTTAAGATAAAAAAACATGGAGTAAGCCTGATACTAATTCAAAAATTTATCTACGGACTTAAAACCTTTATACCACTTGCTGCTGGTTTTGCTAAATATGATTTTTTGAAATTTTTTATCTTAAATTTAATAGCTAGTCTTGTTTGGGCTATTGTTCTTGGATACCTTGGTTTTGCCTTTGGTGCTTCTATATCTTATATGCTTGATTCTTTTTCTCAGTATTCTTATGCTGTTCCTATATTTTTACTTCTTTTAATCTTGCTTTTGTATTTTTATCTGGCTAAATTTTCTAAGAAAAGATGAGTCTTTTTAAAAGATATAAAGAATTTTTCATTCTTTCTCTTTTTTGTATTTTTATCTTTTCTTCTTCCTTGCTTTATGAGTATTTAGCGTTTTTAGACTTTAAAGAGAGCAAACACAGATATTTTGAGGATCTTTTGGTTTTGCAAAGCTATGAAAAGAAAAATAAAAAAGGTAGAACTTATAGAGTTTTAAAACTAGCTCACAAGGATTTTTCTTTTTATACTAGCACTTATAAAGATGTAAATGTAAGTAGATACGATCTTTTAAATTTAAGAGCTATAAATAATGCCGTAAGCTTTAAGGATTACTTATCTAAAAATTTTTACATGCCAAGTTATGATATAAGCAAAAGTGAAAATTCTTATAAAGAAAATTTCATCATTTCTTATTTTTTAAAACAGCATAAAGATGAAAAGATAAAAGAATTTTACGGAGCCTTATTTTTTGCCCTGCCTGTCTCCTTAGAGCTAAGAACAGATGTTAATTACTATGGCATAGCGCATTTAATAGCCATAAGTGGTTATCATATAGGACTTATTTTTTCACTTTGCTTTTTTATCCTATGTCCTTTATATTCTTTTTTTCAAAAAAGATATTTTCCTTATAGAAATTTAAGGCTTGATTTATCCGTTTTTATTTTTATTCTCCTATTATCTTATGCTTATTTAATAGGCTTTGTCCCCTCTTATATAAGATCTTTAATTATGGCTTTATTTGCCTTTTATCTTTTGCTTAAAAATATATCCTTGCTAAATTATTCTACCTTATTTTTTTCTATATTAATTTGCATAAGCCTTTTCCCACAGCTACTTTTCAGCCTTGGCTTTTTCTTTTCTATTTATGGGGTAT
>CASFHJ010000218.1 GCA_949294425.1 uncultured Campylobacter sp. | reverse complement strand
TTAAATTTACGCTATTTTCCATACTTGCATTCATATTACTATAAATAGCATTTATGCCAACTCCTATATCAGCTCTTAACCTTGACACATCTTGTGAAAATCTTTGTATGGCATCTGTGTTATCAAGACTTAACTCGCTTGTGTTTATGGGATTTAAATTTGTTTGCTCTACTCCAGATCCTACTACAAATTCCATAGACTGAAATACATTTTTTCCATTATAATTAGCATTATTAAAGGCATCATTTATGGAAGTTATCACCCTTTGTGCCTCGGTATTTAACATAGATCTTTGGGAATCACTTAAGGCAGCATTATTTGAGCGAACTGAAAGCTCACTTAATCTATCAGCACTTTGACTTATACCACTTAAACTAGAATCAGCTATTTGCAAAACAGCTATGGCATCGTATGAATTTGCTATGCCTTGATCTACTGATGAGTATTGAGCACTTAAAGAATCAGCTATGGCTAAATTAGCACCATCTGTTCCATTTATAGCACGTATAGCTGCTATACGATCTAGTGCTGTATCACTTGTCTTTTTGGCGTCGTTTAAGTAATTTGCTTGAGACATTCCTTGCGGATTGTTATTTACAGTCATATTAACCCCCTTAAGCTAAGCTTTATGATTATATGCTTTATCAGCTGTTTTTAAACTTAAAAAATAAAGTATCACTTGAAAAACAAGTAAAACCTTAACAAGCAACTCGCTTTGATAATGAAGACTCTTAAAATCCTCGCTATCAAGATAATCCATACCAAGCTTTGCATTTAAAATTTGATCTTGCACCTCAAGCATTGGTAAGGTGTAGTAAAATAAGAAAAGCAAAGATAGTGCCAAAATCAAAAAAGATATAAAAATTTTTAAAATTTTAAGCTTTTTGACTGAGGAAAAAAGCTCATATAAAAAATTTATAAAAGAAACAAAGATAAGTATATAGGCAAATTTTAAAAAGATTTGAGCCATAATAAGTCCGCTTTCAAAGTTATTTAAAAGAGGCTCTGCATTTAAAGCTCTTGGCGGGTAAAAAACTTGCTGTGCTACTACTATGCCTATGAAGAGTTCCACGCCTATCATGGAAGCTAAAAGTAAAAAATTTATATTTTTCATACTTAATCCTTAAAAATTTAAAAGATTTTAATTTCTAAAACTTAATACTTCTTAAATTCAAGCTCTCTTTGTCTAAAATCAGGCATTAAGCCTTCAAGTTCTTTGTAAAAATTCTTGCTATGATCTGCAAATTTTAAATGCGTAAGCTCATGCAAAACAACATATTCTATAGCTTTTAGGGATTTTTGCATTAAGGCTAGATTTAAATTTATATAAGCTTTTTGGCTATTACAAGAACCCCAGCGTGTCTTCATGTATTTTACACTAAGCTTATTTACCTTTTTATCAAAATGCTTTTGCCATTTTTTTATGTAAAAAGAAAAGATTTTAAGAGCGTTTTTTCTTAAAAATTTCTCGTAAGAAGCCTTGTTTTTGCTTAAAATTAATCCCTTTTTAATATATGTTTTATCTAGTTTTTCATCAAAAATAAGCTCATAAGCCTTGCCTAAAAAATAAATTTTTTCATCTTTTTTAGCCTTGCTTAAAAGCTCATATCTTTGCTCTAGCCAAGCATAGTTTTTTTCTAAGAAAAGCTCTAAGGTTTTTTTATCACAATACAAAGGAAGAGATAGTTTTACACATAAATTCTCATCTATCTTTAGTCTTAAATACCTTATTTTTTTATATTTTACACTTATATTAAAATTCTTGTATCTTAGTTCTTTTTCAAGGATCTTTTTCATTTTAAGAAAAATTTAAAAAAGCTTTAAGCTTTCTTCTTAGTCTAGCTGTAAATTTACGAATTTTAAATGTAAGACTTTTGTATTCTTTGTAAAATTTTACAGGATCATCTACTATTTTTTTAAGATCTTTTATAGCACCCTTACTGAAAAAATAAGGATCTAGCTTATCTAACTCATCTTTAAAATCCCTTGCAAAAGCTTTTAAAAAATCCTCCTTAAACCTATCATCAATGCGTTTGAAATTCCACCAATAAGTCCTATTTCTTTTAAATAAAAAGGCAGGATAAAGCTTGTCCTTTATATCCTTATAATCATCTAAAAAAGAGGAAGTAAAAGCAAATTCATCGCATATTGAATAAACCTTTTCCTTACTTTTCATAGAGGAGTTTTCATTATCTTGTCTATAAAAATAAAAAGCCTCGGGGTGCAAGTAAATACTAGGTGCTAAAAAAATAAACAAGTGCCAAAGCCCACAATCTTGATAAGAAGCTCCCTCGCTTTCATTTGCTCTAATCTTAAATTTTCTTATAAAATCAAGCTTATAAATAGCACTTTGATTCATGCTATAAGAATGCTTTATAAGGGCATTTTTATCCTTTTGCTCTAAAATTCTTTCATAAAGGCTTTTTTGTCTACAAATATTTGCGTAAAAATTTAACTGCTTTTTCTTTCTTTTAAACTGCATAATATCAGCCTTTATCACATCGCACTTTGTTTTTAAGGCTAAGTTATAAAGCTTTTCGCACATATCAAGTCTTGCGTAATCATCGCTTTCTACTATGCTTACATACTCACCTTTTGCCTCTTTAAAGCCCAAATTTAACTGATAGCCAAGACTTTTTTTAGGAGAAATGATAAGCCTTATCCTCTCATCTTTTTGTGC
>CASFHJ010000217.1 GCA_949294425.1 uncultured Campylobacter sp. | reverse complement strand
ATTTTTACGAGCTTGATAGTTCTGAGTTTAGCCTTTATTATCCAAAAAAATCTGAGATATATGAAAGGGTTTTAACGGAACTAAATGTCTATGAATTTGAAGCCTTGCTTATAGATAAGCCCATTATAAATAAAATTTTATCAAGACATTTAGAAAAAGCTTTAGAGCTTATATCTAAGAAAAAAGAGCTTATATCTCATAAAAAAAAGGAGCTAGAAAAGAGATTTAAAAATATCTTAAAAGTAAAGGAAAAACTTGCTAACTTATAGTAATTTATCTTTTTTTGCTATCATTAAGTATCAAAAATGAAGGCTTTTTATGAGAAAGATTTTTTTATCCCTTTTTATTTTTTTTACATTTTTATTTTCAAATGATTTTGATACAGCCCTGACTTATTATGAGTCTAAAAATTACTCAAAAGCCTTGCCCTTGCTTGAATTTTTATGTGAGGAGCAAAGCAGTGCTAAGTCTTGTTTTTTGTTAGCTTATATGTATGAGAATGCACAGGGAGTTCTTGCTAGTGTGGATACGGCACAAAGTTATTATGAATTATCTTGTAATGCAAGACTTGCTAATGCTTGTTTTAATCTAGCTCATATCTTGGAAAATAAAAACGAGATAAATCAGTCTAGACTCTCTCTTTATAAAGCTTGTTCTTTGGGACATACTAATGCTTGTAAGGCTTTGGGCATGATTTATGATGAGGAAAAAGACGGAGAATTAGCTCTTGAGTTTTTTAAAAGAGCTTGTGATTTAGGCGAGGCAAATTCCTGTCTTAGAATGGGTTTTTTATATAGAGAAGGAGAGATTATAAAGCAGGATAAATCCTTAGCACAAAAAGCTTACACAAGGGCTTGTGATTTAAAAGATGCAAGATCTTGTTTTGTTTTAGCTGAATTTTATCTAAGCGAGAAAAATAATCCCTCACTTGCTAGAAATAACTTTGGAAAGTCCTGTGATTTAGGCTTTAATGATGCCTGTCTTGAATACAAAAAGCTCTTAGATAACAACTCAAGCAAGTAGTTAGATCTAGAGCTTTTATCCTTTCTTAAAGATGAATTTTTAAATTTTAACATAAGTTCATATGGAATAAATTTTGCTTTTATCTAAAGATATATTTTAGCATTAGTATATAAAGCTTTTAGGCATTTTGTCGATATGGTTTTTATAGTGTATTATTTTTTGGTTAGGAGAGGAGAGAAAAATGGATACATCAACAAACTTAGATATCAATACAAAAACGCCTTCAATACAGCCTCAAACAAGGCTTAGGCAAAGTGTTCAAACGGATAGCTCAAACCTCAATAAAACGAGTGAGCTTAGCAAAGAAGAGCTTAATCTAAACGAGCTTACAAAGGAGCTAAATCAAGAGATAGAATCATTAAGCACAAATATAAAATTCCAGTTTAATGAGGAAGTAGGTGAGCTTTATATAAGCGTGGTAGAAAAGGATAGCGGAGTTGTCATAAGACAAATTCCAAGCGAAGAAGCCATGAAGTTAAGAGAACATCTTAAAAACGTGGTTGGCATGATATTTGATAATAACATATAAAGGAGAAGCAAATGGCGTTAGGTTCAGTAACTAGCATGGGTGTAGCATCTGGGGTATTAACTAAGGATCTTTTTGACCAGTTAAAATCAGCTGATGAGTCTGCACAAGTAAAGCCTTACGATACAAAGTTAGAAAAAAATACCGCAAAACAAACAGCTCTTACAGAGCTTTTGACAAAGCTTACTAGTTTTAAGTCCGCTGTTTCTTCTTTGGGAGATTCTACAGCCTTTGCTAATAGAAAGGTTGATTCTAGTGTTTCTGAAAACCCAGCAGCCACACTTACAGCATCTAGCGGTGTTTCCTTGCAAGATCTTGAAGTTGAGGTTATGCAAATAGCTAGAAATGATGTTTATCAAAGCAAGGGTTTTAATAAGGACACAGACACTATCTTATCGAGTCTATCATCAGGAACAAAGGCTACTTTTACCTTGATTCAAAATGGTAAAGAGTATTCCATAGAGGTGGATTCAACAACTACCTTTAGACAACTTGCTGATAAGATAAACACAGCCACAGATGGTAATATCCAAGCTAAGATTATAAACACAGGAGAAAAAACAAATCCTTACAGACTTACACTAACTAGCAAGGATACAGGTCTTGATAACTCCATAGGCTTTTACGCCGGTACAAAGGATACTTCAACTGGAATTTACACAGAAAGTGCTGAGGCAAAAAATGTTTTGTCAGCTCTTGGTTGGAATTTAAAAAGCACGGGATTTTCGGCTGAAAATTTTACAGGCTTTAACTCCTCTTCAGCACAAAGAATTACACTTGCAAATGGTTCAAGTGAGTCTTTAGGCTTACAAAATGATATTAAATTTACCCTTTTTGTAGGAGAGGAAAGCTTTGAAATAGATGCAAGAACCACAGATACTTACGATGATTTGATAAATAGAGTTAATAGCGTTACAGGCGGAAAAGTGCAGCTTTCAGCAGCTAAAAATGTAAATAATGAATTTTCCTTTTCTTTTTCAGCCGGTGTTAATGCTCCAAGCGGCACTAAGGTAAAGGTTTTTGATGGGGTGAAATCAGCTAGCGGCGATACCTATGAAACAAGTAGCGATACCTCAAATTTTTTAAGTCAAAAGCTTGGTATAAATGTGGTTAAGAGCTATGGCGTTGATGATGCAAATGGAGAATATCACATAAAAAAAGCCCAAGATGCTATCTTCGTTCTAGATGGTGTTAGAATGGTAAGATCAAGTAACGAGGTAAAAGACATAGGTGCTGGGCTTACCTTAAGTCTTAAAAAGGAAGGAGAGGTAAATTTTAGCATAAAACAAGATGTTGAATCCATAAAAGAAACCATGAATTCCCTTGTTGAGTCCTTTAATGAGCTTACAAATTTCTTAACAGAGGCTACTAAATATGATATAGATACCGGTGTTGCTGGGGATTTGCAAGGTGTTACTGAGGTTACTAGTTTAAGATCTAATATCTTGTCCGCTTTATTTCAAACTCAGATGGTAGATGGCGTTGAGATAGATGAGAATGAAAATGAAAGAGCTGTTAAGGTTATGACCTCCTTAAATGATTTTGGTCTTACCTTAAATGAAAGCGGACTTTTGACCTTTGATTCCTCTAAATTTGATGAAAAAGTAAATGAGGATATAAGCTTTGCTGAAAAGTTTTTTTCAGGAGTATCTGGCTTTGAGGATATAAATTATATTGGATCAAGCGTAAAGCTAGATCAAGATATTGACTTTAAAGATAGTGGCTTTAAGATAACTTTTAATGATAAGACTTATGATTTATCAAAAGATGCAGATGGCAATGAGTTTACATTAACAGGAGCTGATGCTGCTGAAAGGGCGAAAAATTTAGTAGATCATATAAATAGCTTTAACATAGAGGATTTAGAAGTAAGCATAGAGGAAATATCTGTTAGAAATGGCAGTAGCTCAAGTATAGAATATATACTTAAATTTAATAGCGACAATGGATCTGATTTCAAGGTAGAGGGCAAGGAGACTTTCTTACAAAATTTAGGTCTTGAAGCTACGCAAATAAGCCCACAATATGAAGAAGGAACAGGTATCTTTGCCTCCTTAAAAGAAACCTTAGACTCTGTTAATGGTAAAAATGGTAGCCTAACTCTTTATGAAACAGCTCTTAAAGATGAAAATAAAAAGCTTACAGAGTCTAAGAAAAATAGTCAAGAAAGAATTGACGCAAAATACGAAACCTTGCAAAATACATGGGTGCAGTATGAAATAATAATGTCAAAACTAAATGCTCAGTCAAATGCTATAAGCCAAATGGTAGCTGCTATGAGTAGTTCTGATAAGTAAGGATAAGGAATGCAAAATAATTTAGCATATAATGCCTATACTCAAAATCAAATAGGAGTAGAATCCCCTCAAAAACTCATAGAAATGCTTTATGAGGGGCTTTTGAAATTTTGCTCTAGGATAAAAATCTGCATAAAAAATGAGGACATAGAGCAAAGGACATACTATGTAAAAAGGGCTACTGCTATCTTTGTAGAGCTTATAAATAGCCTTGATTATGAAAAGGGCGGAGATGTAGCTTATTATCTAAACGGGCTTTACACTAGAGAAATTCAACTCTTAGCACTAGCAAATTTAAAAAACGATGAGGCTAAGGTAGATGAGGTTATAAATGTGGTAAGAGGTTTATTAGAAGCTTGGAGGGAAATTCATCAAAATGAAGCACTGGCTCAATGATTTTAAACTAGCCTTAATAGACGAGGATATAAACGAGATAGAAAGACTTTTAGATACAAAGATAAAAAGTGATGATATAGATGAGTTAACACAGGCTAAAGCACTGATAGATCAAGCCTTTGAACTCATAAAAAATAAAAAAGATCTCCTAGCTCCTAGGATACAAAAACTACAAAATGCTAAGAGATTTTTTGAGTAAATTTTAAGTTCTAAAGCCCAGAAAGGCTTTAAGTAACTTTATTTTATCGCATTTTTTAAGCTTTTTTTAAGTAAAAATATAGCTAAAAGACATGTTAAGACATTTGATACAAAAAGAGATGCAAAAACTCCATTAAGCCCAAAAAACAAGGGTAGGGTATAAAGCCCTAAGATAGGCAGGAAACAATTTCTCATAAGAGCTATGGCAAGAGAAGATGTCGGTTTGTTTAGAGCTGTTAAAAAAGATGAAGAGCTTATGTTAAACCACAAGAAAAGATATATAAAGGAAAATAAAATTAGAGCCTTGTTTGCTAGTTCAAAAATTTCAAATTCTCCTTCTTGCACAAAGAGAGATAGTATATTTTTGTGAAAGAAATAAATTACTAAAAATGAGGATAAAGATACAAAAAAGGATATGCTAAATAGCGTTTTTAAAATACTTTTTATCCTTTGTAAATTTTTTGCTCCAAGATTATAACTAAATGCTGCTTGCATGGAATCGCAAAGACTTATTATGATTATAGAGATAAATGCGTCTATGTAGAGTATTATGGAAAAAACTGCTACTGCATTTACCCCGCTAAGCTTTAGCAAGATAGTGTTTGCAAAGCTTATAAAAATAGCAAAGGATATGGTGTTAAAAAACTCGCTGCTCCCGTTATAAATTATATTTTTAAAAAGCTTAAAACTCATATATAAGGAGCTAAATTTCAAGCTGAGTTTAGAAAATATAAAGGGCAAGAAAGAAAGAAAGGTGCCTATGCTAAAGCCTATACATGTAGCAAGTGCGGCTGAAAAAAGTCCTAATTTTAAATGAGCTATGAAGATGTAAACAAGGCTTATGTTTATTATTGTTACTGCTATGTTTACGCACATACTATAAAAGGTTTTAGCACAAATTCTTAAGTAATTATCCATGGCAAAGGAAAGCATGATAATTGGTGCAAAGCATATAAAGACAAAGACATATTCTTTAGATAAGGCTTTTATATTTTCTGCGGTGTTTAGCAAAGAGATTAAAAAATCATAGCTTAGATAGGCAAGAAGTGCTATGGTGCAAGATAGGCTAAATATTATCAAAACACAAGCAGAAAAGATCATTTTCGCTCTTTGTATTTTACCCTGTCCTAGCTGTATTGAAATTTGAACGCTAGAGCCAACAGCTATCATATCAGCTAAGGCAAAGCACATCATTATAAAAGGCATTACAAGCCCCATGGCAGCTAGAGAATTACTTCCTAAATAAAGTCCTACAAAAATTCCATCTATAATAAAATAAGAAGAAAGAAAGATGGCAGAAACCACGTTTGGCACAGAAAATCTAAAAAAAAGTTTAAACATACTAGAATTTACAAATATATCAGACATAATTTTACCTCAAAATTAAAAAAAAGGCTTTAAAAAGCAACGAAGATGTAAAACGTTAGATATAAGGTGCTTTAATAAAGTGCTTGAGAAGCTAAAATGTAGTGATTATAATGTAAGTTCTTAAAATTCATGGCAGATATTATATCATTTTATACTTAAAAAAATATAAATTTTTTGGTGAAAGCTAAAAGCCTTCACCATCTTTTAGATATATCCAGCTACCAAGGCTAAAAGATAACCAGCCACACAAGAGCTAAACACTCCTATGAGTCCGGGTAAAATAAAGCTATGGTTTATAACAAATTTGCCTATATGAGTAGTGCCAGAGCGGTCAAATTGTATAGTGGCTAGGTCGCTTGGATATGTAGGAAGTATGTAGTATCCATAACAAGCTGCTGCAAAGGCTACTATTATCCCCGGTTCAACACCAATGCCTAAAGCCAGAGGAACAAAGGCTGCTATGGCAGCTGCTTGAGAATTAACAAATTTTGATATTAAAAGTAGCATTACAGCATAGGTCCAAGGGTGATCTTGCACTACGCTTCCAAGTGCTGCTTTCATCATAGGAGTGTGAACTTCAAACATAGTATCAGCCATCCAAGAAATTCCAAACACAGCTACAAGGGCTATCATACCAGAGCGGAAAATCTCATTTTTTCCTATCTTGCTTGCATCTACATTTGTAAAAATCAAAAGCAAAGCACCAGCTAAAAGCATAAAAATTTGTATCACAGACACCATTCCCATAGCTTTTCCATTGAAACTAGGTCTTAAGCTCTCAAAGGCTCCAAGTATAGCAACTATAGCAATGGCACCTAAGAAGATAAACATGGCAAGCCAGTCTTTATTAGGAAGTCTCACGCCTAAGAGGGTTTTATTATCCCCGTATACGTATTTTTTGAATTCCTCATCTTTTATTCTTTCTTTGAATTCCTCATCTTTGTCAAGGTCCTTTCCTCTAAACCAAGAATAAATCCCTACGCATAAAACCCCAAAAAGTGTGCTAGGTATGGTGATTTTAAGCAGGTCTATATAGCCATCAAAACCAGCTAAATGATGCTGTGCATTTAAAAGATAGGCTGTTAAAGATACCACAGCCACTGAAACAGGGCTTGCTATGATACCCATTTGAGAAGCTACAGATGAAGCTGCCATAGGTCTTTCAGGACGAATTCCATTCTTAATAGCTATATCATAAATGATAGGCATCATGGTATAAACAACGTGTCCGGTCCCACAAAGTATGGTAAGTGTGCATGTTACAAAAGGAGCTAAGATAGTTAAGAATTTTGGATTTTTTCTTAGGACAAATTCAGCTATTTGTAGCATAACATCAAGTCCGCCACTAGCTTGTAAGGTAGCAGAGGCAACAACAACAGCAAGTATAGTAAGCATAACATCTATGCTAGGTTTTCCAGGAGCTACTGCAAAACCAAAGGTAAGTATTATAAGTCCTATACCGCCCAAAAGCCCAAGAGCTATACCACCCTTTCTGGCACCATAAAAAAGACAAATAAGCACAACGGCAAGTTGAATACCAAACTGCCAACCCTCACTTAAGTTCGTTAAAAAACTCATGCTTAATACCTTTCAAAAATAAAATAAAAGTAAATTATGACAAAAAAGGATAAATAGTTAACAAATTCTAAACAAAATTTACTTATAAGATGGCTTTATTTTTAAAAGAGTTCAAAGAGATCTTTTTGGGATAAATTCTAAGCTTCTTGTAATCTTTGAAATTCATTCATAAGAAAGTCTCTAAGCTCATCGCTTTGTTTTTCTGCATCATTTAAATACTCTAAAAGTAAATTTTCAAAGTCTTTTAATAAGGAAAAAAGCTCACTTTGCCAAATTTTATCATCTTTTTTACTTAAATTCATACTTTGTATATGCTTAAGCTCTCTAGCTAAATCGCTTAGTTTTTCTAAAAATTCCTCTTTTTTTGTAGAGTCTTTTAGGTCTAAATTATTACTTTTAAGTGCTTCTTGAAAATCTTTTATCTTTTCATTTATGATACCACAAAATTTAGGATATAAATCCACCTTTATAGGCTCTAAAAGAGCCTTCTCATCTACCTTAAGAGTAAATTTTTGTATAGCAAAATAAAGTGCTAAAAAGGCAAGTGCGGCGATGAGAAGATAGGTAGTTATCATTTTAACTTGCCCTTGTAAGCTAACATACCCCCATCTAAATTTACACTATCAAGACCAAGTTCTTCTTCTACCATTTTTGCAGCCATAAAGCTTCTTTGTCCAGCCTTACACACAAAGGCTAATTCTTTGCCTTCTTGTAATTTCTCCTTGACCTGATTTATAAAATTTGGGTTTAAAAAACCTCTGTGATCGTAAAGATACACTAAGTTAGCATTTTCCAAGACGCCTTCTTCCCACTCCAAGGCAGAGCGGACATCAAAAATTTGATATTCATCTAGTTTTGCTTCGTTTATATTTATGTTTTTTATCATTATAAAGCCTTTGTTATAAATTTATTTAGTATTTCGTTAAATTCCTTAGGATTTTTCACCCCAAGTCCCTCATTAAGCTTTGCCATATTTAAAAGAAGTATGGCTATATCGTGAGTATAGCTCTCATTTTCTTTTAATTTTTGTAAAATTTCATGCTTTAAATTTAGCTCTAAGATAGGTTTTATCTCCTCATCTTGCCCCATTTGTCTTAGTAGTTGTTGCATAGCAAGATCTGGCTTGTCCTTATCATAAACTATACAACAAGGGCTATCGTGAAGTCTAGTGGAGGCTTTTACATCGCTTACCTCATCTTTTAATATATCTTTAAGCTTGCTTAAAATTCCTGCAAATTCTTTTTCTTCCTCCTCGTTTGCCTTATTTTCTTCACTACTTTTATTAATAGCTACAAATTTTAAGCCTTCAAATTCGGGCAGCATAGGAGCTATTATAGCGTCTATCTCATCATCAAGGATTAAAACATTTATGTTTTTGTGCTTGTAAGTTTCAAGCAAAGGAGATGATCTAAGCAAGGTTTCAGAGCTACCTGTTATGTAAAAAATTTCTTTTTGTCCTTCTTGCAAGGCTTGTTTATACTCATCTAGGCTTATTAGCTTTTCTAAATTTGAGCTTTTAAAAAGTAGTAATTTTAAAAGCTTATCTCTTTCAGTGCTAAAGCCGTAAAGTCCCTCTTTTAAAACCTTTCCAAAGATAGTAAAAAATTTTTCGTATTTTTCTCTATCTTTTGATAGCATTTTTTCAAGCTCACTTAGTATCTTTTTTACACTTGCTTCTTGAACTGATTTTAAGATGATATTTTCTTGTAAAATTTCTCTGCTGACATTAAGGGGCAGATCCTCAACATCTACTATACCACGCACAAATCTAAGATAAGTAGGCAAAAGCTCCTTATCATCATCGCTTATAAAAACTCTTTTTACATAAAGCTTTAGGTGGCTTTGATAGTCCGTTCTGTAAAGATCAAAGGGTGCTACGCTTGGTATGTAAAATAAGGTGTTATACTCTATCTTGCCTTCTGATCTTGTGTGTATGCTAAGTAGAGGTTTGTTTGAGTCATGAAAATTTTGCTCATAAAATTTATCATAATCATCTTGCTTTAAAGAGGATTTATTTTGTCTCCACAGTGCTTTAGCTGCATTTATTTGCACTAGTATTTTTTTTCTTTCCTCGCTACCTTCATTATTTTGACTTTCCTCTTTTTCCATAAATATAGGAAATTGTATGTGGTTTGAATACCTTGTAACTATGCTTTCTATGCGGTATGGACTTAGGAATTCCTCATCCTTTAAAAAGAGTTTTATAGTGGTTCCAAAGCCTTCTTTTTGAGCCTCTTTTATCTCATAAGAACTTGCATCAGAGCTCCATAAATAAGCCTTTTCATCAAGAGCTTTTTTGCTTAAAACCTCAACCCTAGAAGCTACCATAAAGGCTGAGTAAAAGCCCACCCCAAATTGTCCTATTAGTTGTGAGTCCTTTTTTTCATCTCCACTTAAATTTTCTAAAAAGCTTTTTGTGCCTGATTTAGCTATGGTTCCAAGATTATTATTTAAATCCTCCTCATTCATGCCTATGCCATTATCGCTAATGCTTAAAATTTTATTTTCAGTGTCAAATTTTATATCTATGCGAGGCTCAAAATTTATATTTTTATACTCCTCCTTGCTTAGAGATAATAAATTTAACTTATCTAAAGCATCACTTGCATTTGATATAAGCTCTCTTAAAAATATCTCCTTATTTGAGTATAAAGAGTGTATCATAAGCTGCAAGAGTTGATTTACCTCTGTTTTAAACTCCATTATTTCTCCTTCTTTTTTAATCTCTCTTTATCAAGTATATCTTGCATTGTTTTTCTAGTTTCATCTAGCCAATTTTCTTTGCTTGTATCCACAAGATCAAGACAAATAATCTTAAGTGTGCCAGAATTTATAGTAAAATCTTTG